>JAEUVK010000118.1 GCA_016787135.1 Chitinophagaceae bacterium
GTTAGACCTTGTATGGCCTGTACTCGTACTCACTGGTGTAGAGAAAGTGAGTATTGATCCGGGTAATACCGTACTAACGCCATTGAATTTTGAATATTATCCCTGGTCGCACAGTATGCTGATGGCATGGGTATGGGGCGCCCTCTTCGGACTGGTCTATTATGCCCGCACAAAGAACAGCAGGGGCGCCTGGTTATTACTGTTCCTGGTGTTCAGTCACTGGGTATTAGACTGGATCACCCACCGGTCTGACCTGCAGTGGACGCCTTTCTCGGAAGCGAGGACAGGATTGGGATTATGGAACCACAAGTGGGCGGAGATCGCTATTGAAACAGGTTTGTTTCTCGCCGGTCTTTTCTTGTATATCAAAGTTACCCGTGCAAAATACGGCTCGGGTAACTGGTCATTATGGGCTTTTGTAATTTTCTTACTGGCGATCCATTTCATGAATGCGTTTGGCGATCCGCCGCCGAATGTGGAGATCGTGGCCTGGATGGGATTGTCGCAATGGCTGCTGGTGGCATGGGGGTATTGGATCGATAGTGTGAGGAGGGAGAGGGGAATGGTGAGTGGGGCGTAGTCTTACTAATCAGTCGCTTTATGTAGGCTTTAAGGTGGGAGTAAGGTGGCTTTATCCATACTGTATGTACGGAGTAAACCGGCAAAGGGGCATCTGTTAGGTACAAATGTTTACACATATTGATCATTCGTTTGCCACCGGATATCGAGGCTATTGATAAACACAAAAAGTATAATCAGCATTAATCTATTGCTCATTTATCTTATTGGCTTTCAAAATTCTTTGCAATTGTCTTGCTGTTTTAAAACCACATTTCCTGGCTATATACTCGATTGTAAATTCCGGATTGTTGAGCATCGTTTTGGCAAACTCCAATCTTAAAAGAGTAAGGTATTCAAGAACGGTTACACCTGTTTTATCTTTAAACACCCGGCTCAGGTTTCTTGGGCTCATTGCAACCAACGCTGCCAGATCTTCCACTGAATTTTCTTCGGAAAGATGATCTATCATATAATCCTGTACAGTATGAATATTCGGGTTTATATGATTCCTGTAATCAAGATAAATACTCTGCTGTGTATGATCCTGACTTCTTCTATGATACACCACAAGCCCTCTTGCAACTTTATGGGTAAACAGCGGGCCTTTAAGTTCTTCCAGTATTGCAAGGGCCAGATCAATTCCTGCGCTGATCCCGGCACTGGTATAAACATTGTTACTCTTCTTAAAAAGTATATCTGAAATTACTTTTGCCGAAGGGAATTCGTTTTGCATCTCATCAATCCTTCGCCAATGCGTAGTACATTCTGTATCCTTTAATAAACCTGCGTGACCAATTGCAAAAGCGCCATTGCAGACAGAACAAACAAATACTTTTTTATCCGCACAGGCTTTTAGCCAGTTAAAAAACCCTCTTTCAGCTTTAAAACTCATACTCCTTACATACTTATCGTCCATGCCCGGCATAAAAACAAAATCCCCTTCCCGCAAATCGGCTTCCTCATAGCTTTTAAGATTACTAAACGGAAGCCCGGATGTGCTGACCGCTTCCGGTTGGTAAGAATAATACTCCAGCGATATTTCATACCCGTTAAACTTCGCTTCGGTAAATACCTGTAAGGGTCCTGCCAGATCTAAGATCTCAACAAAGGGTGGAATTATGAACGCCATTTTTCTCATACTGCTGGTTTACATGTTTTGCTTACTTCCGGTCTTAAAGTTAATGCGGTTATAATTAGAAAGCGTTAAAGAGATTGTGCTCAAGCCTTATAAAAAAGCCATTGGGAGCAGTTCTTATAAGCGTAGTGCTCAGTTCTTTCCTGTAGCCGATATCTATCCGGCTTTGGCTATTGAATATCAATTGCACAGACGGAGCAATGTCCATATAATATTTACCAGACCCTGTATTCACCTGGCTAAGGAACTCCACCATCAGATTAAGATTTGTCTGTTTATAATCTGTGTACTCTTTTGGTAACATCAGTTTACCCATAGAGAAAGTATAGTTGACAGCCCTGCTGTTTTCCGAACCATAGGCAAACTTGTTGTTATTACCGTTATCCTCAGCATTTAAATAGGATATGCATGATGATAATGCAACCTTGCGCAGCAACTGTGTAGCAACCACCCCGGCCTCCACACCTGTATTATGCCCATACATATTGATCTCTTCCTGGTGAATATCGCTGTTATTGTAGCTTAACCGGCCAAATACAGCCATACGAAAATGCTTTTGTACCACATCATTACTCAAAAACCGGTACTTGGCATAGACACTTCCACCTTCAGCCCTGAGTTTATCCGTCCGGTTGCTGAAAAAAGCATCTCCGCTTACCATCAGTTTTTTTGAAATGCCAAACATGATCTCAGGGATCAGGTGATAATTGATCTTAGAAGTGCCTGCTTCGTTCATTATAGAATTATCTAGCCTGAAGCTGATACTTCTTGCCGGTTTATTGCTCGCGGGCTCAGTCATTGAAAACAACTCCTGCGAATTCGCTGACCCGGCCAGGAAAAAAAATACGATGATTAATAAAGGCCTCATTGCTTAGTAGTTGAAGGATAAAGAACTGGTTTACTGATCTAGAGAGTTACATGGTAAATACCTGCTTCGGTCAGTGATTGAGTAAGGGGTTTATTTTTATACTCTTTGGAAGAAACAAAACCTTTGTCCAATAACCGTACCTGCCGGGTTCCATTCAACGACTGTTCCGTTTGATTAACAAACAGCAACTGGTGGTTATCTATCGTTACCGGTTCGTTGTCTTTTATCATTACATTATTGAAGTTGATGGTGGCCATAAACCCGGAAACAGAAAAGCCAGCTCCTTCTACTTTCTTTCTTATTTTATCGAAATCGATTTGTGCACCGGGCTTAAAAAATATTTCAAAGGTGTAGCGCTTAATATCAGTTTCTACTTTGTCAATAAAATCAAGCGTCTTTAATGCCTTATTTATTGAATTGCTGCACATGCTGCAGGTGAGGCCACTCGCCTGTAAATCAACTTTTGCTACCTGAGCTTTTGTTGCCATAGAAATCAATATGGCCGTTAGTAAAAGAATATTTTTCATTGTTTTTGTTTTTGATGATGTAAAGGTATTTCCTCTTTTACCGCTTCAGAGGACGATGGGATGTCAGAAACAGCCAACTTTAGTGGCTTACTGAACCGCTTACCGGGGAAATTGCTTTTTACATCCAAAATTATAGATGCCAATTTCGTCCCTAAATTGGTTGGATGATTAAATAAGCCACTCACTAAAGAGTGGCTTTGGTTTCAATAGCGATGCCCCGGCTTACTTACAATTTTTGCAGGTACAGTTGCTGCCGCAATTGCAGTTTTCACAAGTGCAATTTGCGTTATCACATTTTTGTTTGTCTTTTTGAGCAGTGCTGCTCAGTTTGAATTCAGATTTCATACTTTTTGTTTTAGTTTTTAATAAATGAATTGATATTGCAAAAGTAGAATCCGGTAAGGCGGTTATTGTTACATTACTTTGGGGAAGGTTTACATGATTTTGTGTTATACCTGGTCAAGCATGTTTCGTTTTGCTGAGCCTGTTCTCCTGAAATGTGAAGGCGTAAGCCCAGTAATTTGTTTAAACTGGCTGGAAAGATGTGCCACGCTGCTATATTCCAGCTCAACAGAAATGGTCAATAAGGTCATCTCGTTATACACCAGCAGCTCTTTTACTTTTTCTATTCGTTGTCGTATAAAATAGTTTTCAATTGTGCGGCCTTCCATGGAGGAAAAAAGGCTGCTCAGGTAAGTGTATTCATGAAACAGATTTCCGGTCAGGTAGGAGGAAAGATTACTCCTTTTTTCAGCGTCACTAACCTCATTCCTTGCTTTTTTGATCAGTAGTTGTTTTATTTTTTCAACTATGCCCCTCATTTTATTATCGATCAGTTCCAGCCCGATCTTAGCAAGCCCGGAACTCAATAAGCTATATTGCCCGTCTGATATCTTTTCTGTTAAATGAATTTCCCCTACTGCCACAGTAGTAAATGGTATAGCTGCTTTCTCCAGAACACCCTCTACTGCCAGTTGGCAACGATGACAAACCATATTTCTGACAAGCAGATTTTGTTCTGACATAAAAATGAGTTTTTAATGTTTGAATCGGGGCTGCCCGGTATGCGCTTAACTTGCCGGCTGTTTTTTGAAAATATCAAGACATGCCTGCGAACAAAAGTGAAGATGGGGATTCCCGGGATGTTGTATTGCGATTGTTTTGTCCAATATCAGCATTCTGCAAACAGGGTCAACCATGAAAGGTTTTGCCTGCGAGTTTAACACTTCTGTTATTTCTTTTTCCTCATTTACATTTTTGAAACTATGTTTTCCTTTTGGGCGAAGCTTATACGCAGATTTGTCACCAAGGGCATCAATAAAATCTCCCGAGCACCAGAACGTACCCGGATCTGCTTTCGCAGCTATTCTTGCGGTCAGGTTAACAGCAGATCCGAAAAAACTATTATTTCTGTTTAAGACATTCCCGTAATGAAGCCCACCATGCACCTGCAGAAAATTCTCTTCTTTCGATGCATGCTTCATTATCATGACTGCAGTAGAGAGTAAATGATCCGGGGAGGCAGATACAATCATTACCTCATCACCTGTACGTTCTTTTACCCTGCTGTCACCAACCAGGCATTTTTCTACAATTTCAACATACCGGTCAATCAGGTTTGCAGCAGAAACTGCGCCATGTGTTTCTGTAAGAGCTGTATAGCCAGATAGGTCGGCCATTAAAATTGCCAGGTTTTCTTCCATCGTTTTGGTTTTATCTTTCTATAATACTTCTAAATAACAGGCCTGGTGACTGACTGTCTTTTAAAAATGACCAGGAAGTAAACCCCATCTATTATGTCGACAGTTAAACAAAATGGTGGCCAGTAACCGGGAGTATCTGTACTTACAGGAAACCCGTTATGATGAGCTATATCCCAAACACCATGCAGGATAATTCCGAGGGCTATTAAAAAACTGTTACGGGTGTAACCGATGATTGCCAGGAAATAAAAGACCAACGCCATTCCGGATTCTAAAATAATCAACCTGACGGGGTTGTCTTTCAATGAGAAACCGACATATATAAATGCAATTGCCACCAGAATAGCAGCGCTGAATAACCGGGTGGTAAAATACCCGGAAAGCAGCCGTGAAAGAATAATTATCACGACTGCCACAATAAGACCTGTAATGGTTTCTGTCATTTTACTTTGTTTTAGAGTAAGTTCATCAAAGCTGCTGCCAGCTTCATTTGATCACAAAGTTGTTATGGTACAAAATGATACTATGGACAATAGAATGTCAGAAACGGACAAGATCACGCAGAGCGGTAACTGGGAGTTGTTTATGGAAAATTATTTGAAACATTTTAAAGGGAAATCAATTAGATTTTATAAACAAAGGATTCACAACTCTTTCATAATCAGATGATGGATTTGTGAATTGATTTTTATGATAATTGCCCGGCCAGGTGGATATACGGTGTTGGCAGGTCCTCGTCGTTACGAGCCTTTTCTTCCCTGAACTTTCCCTTTCATCCGTTAGCGTCTATATCTCACGCAGGGCTATCTTGCTTTACGGGACAAGTTGTGCGTAAGCCGTGGACACCGGGCATTATGTAACGTAAGCGCTATTCAATACCTTTAAGTAATCCGTCGGGCAGGGAGCAATGGCTTTCGCTGAAAAGGAAGCAACGGATACAGACGGAATAATAAGTGAGGCGCCGCAGAATAAATTGCCCGAAGGCCGCTTAGCGCATAGGCATACTATGAGATTCCGGCGGGAACAATTTTGTCTATGAACATCTTTAAAAAGATACTACGCATTTTATTGATCGTAATTGTTATTGCATTAGTGCCGGGTATTTGGTATGCCTGGCAGGCTTTTCCCATCATCAGCGGGTATGGCGCCAAGAATATGGCTTCTGCCATCTACCTGCAGCATCGCATGCCGGAGGATGTCATCAGGGAAGATCTTGGCGATTTTCCCCAATCACTTGTCCGGTTCACTTATAATGAAAAGGATTCTTCTGTTACCGGTTCAGTATTTGGCATGGCCAAACGAAAAGCTATTTACCGTAAGGGAACAGGTTGTACGCTTATCAATGATATAACAGAAGAGCAAATACGGCGACAGATTTTTACCATCCCAGCTGCACCTGCAGCTAACCGGGATAGCATCGCCTGGCCTTATGGAGATAAGCTGAATGATAGCTTTCCCGGTAATATTGACAGGGAACGGCTGGAACAGGCGGTGAAAGATGCCTTTGATCAGCCTTATGAAGGGAAGCCGGTATATACCCGTGCGGTACTGGTATTATATAATGGACAACTGATATCAGAGACCTATGCTCCCGGTTTTGATAAGTACACGGTCATGCTGGGCTGGAGCATGAGCAAAAGTTTGACAGGAGCGATGATCGGTATATTGGTCAAAGAGGGAAAGTTAAACGTGAATGCACCGGCTCCTGTACCGGAATGGAAAAGAACTTCGAAAGAGAGCATTACCCTGCAAAACCTGTTACAGCAGACAACCGGGCTGGATTTTGAAGAGAAATATACCGGGCCCAGCGAAGTGACCAATATGCTATTTAAAAGAGGGGATATGGCTGCGTTCACTGCCAAACTCCCGCTGAAGCATGAACCGGGTACTCATTTTAATTATTCCAGCGGTAACAGCAATATCCTTTCCCGCATTATCCGTCATACGGTGGGTGAGAAGTTGTATGCAGGTTTTCCGTACACCGCTTTGTTTTATAAGATCAATGCGTATAGTTTTTTATTGGAACCGGATGCGTCCGGTACATTTATCGGTTCTTCCTATAGTTATGCCACGGCGAGGGATTTTGCACGGTTTGGATTGTTGTATTATAACCAGGGCAAATGGAATGGGGAACAACTGTTACCGGAAAACTGGGTTAAAGAAAGCATTACCCCGCCGGGGGCCAACCCTTACAGGAACTATGGTTACCAGTTTTGGTTAAACGGACAACGTGAAACGGATATTACTAAAAAAGCTTATCCGGATGTACCGTCAGATATGTTCTATGCTGATGGTTATGGCGGGCAGGATATATATGTTATTCCTTCTGAAAAACTGGTAGTGGTGCGACTGGGTTTACACAAGATCGATGAGAATAAATTACTCAAGGGGGTGATAGCGGCAATCAGATAAGTTGCTGAATGATATTTAAACCATGTTTCTTATGCCATATCCCCGGTGTTATATGAAATATCAGCTTCGTTTACCGCTGAGTATTTCAATGCTTCAATACTCGTACACCACATATCCCCACGGCTCTATCTTCCACTCCGAATCTTTTAACGGTTCTTTGGCGCCCATAAACACGTTATATGGTTCACCATGCAAAGAGCCATCTGTTACTTTTACCGTTTGTTCCTTGGCGGAAAGGTTCAGTATAACAAATACTTTCCTGCCGCCGGCTTCCCGTACGAACGCATACAATGCTTTATCGTCGCCTGCATTTACTTTCCGGAATGAGGCATTGGCGGCTAATGCCGGGTTGTTCTTTCTTAATTCGAGCAGTGTTTTATAGAACTTAGCTCTTGCAAAATTTTTGAACGGGATAGTATCCTTATAGAAAAAACTGAGGCTGTCTAAGAAAGGTTCTTCCTGGCTGCTGTAAATAAGCGGCACGCTGTTATACATAGTCTGTGTGAATACTGCAAAAGGCGCATGAATGGCGCCGGGCATGGTAGCATAGTCGGCCTTGTTCCAGCTGTTCTCATCATGGTTGCTGGTGAAGTACAGCAGCAAACCATTTTTAGGGTACAATGTATCGAAACGGTTCTTTATACTGTCGAGTGCAAAGGCCGGTCTTTGCCCTTTCGCTACTTTCACCATCATGTGAAACATCTCCCAGGGATATGTGGCATCAAAGCCACTGGGATGCAGGTAAGGTTTATCCGCCTCAGCGAGCATGAAGATATTGCCATTGACCTTCTTCAGATCGGAAATGCATTTTGTCCAGAAGTCACCGGGCACATTCCACGCCACATCACAGCGGAAACCGTCGATCTTTGTTTCGGTCAGCCAGAATTTCATCGCCGCGATCATGCTGTCACGCATCGCATTGTTCTTATAGTCGAGTTGGCGTGTATCGGTCCAGTCAAAAGGAACGGCGGCTTTTCCGGCACTGTCCTTTACAAAAAAATCAGGGTGTGTCGTCAGCCAGATATGATCGGCGCTGGTATGATTGGGTACCCAGTCAATGATCACTTTAAATCCTTTTTCGTGTGCAGTTTTCACCAACGCCTTCCATTCGTCCATCGTGCCGAATTCCGGGTTGATGGCAGTATAATCAGAGACGGCATAATAACTTCCCATCACACCTTTACGGTCAACCTTACCGATGGGATTGATGGGCATGAACCATAATGTCTGCACACCCATTTCTTTCAACCGGTCAAGATGCTGTTCAAAGGCTTTGAAAGTTCCTTCCGGAGTATATTGTCTCACATTCACTTCATATACGTTGCCCTGCATGATCCAGGCCGGGTGGCTGTCGATAAGCTTTATATCTGCGGAGGAGTTTTTCTTTTCTTCATCCTTGCTCATCAGTTTGCAGGAAGCAAGAGTGATAACAGCAAGCAACAATAGTACCCGGGATTGATTGAAATGGCGAAGCATATCCTTTGATTTTTATGGATAACAAAGGTAGTAGTTCGATGGTTCGTTCGGGTCATTCAGCAAAATCAAATGCAGACAACGACATCTTTAAATATTAGGTAGATTTGAAAATAATTCTCCTTATTAATGAAACAACGGATAGCGCATATCACTCTCGTAGTAGATGATTATGATGAAGCCATTACTTTTTATACTCAGAAGATCGGCTTCATCCTGGTAGAAGATACTATGATCAGCGATACAAAGCGATGGGTGCTGCTGGCGCCTGAGGGGGCTACGGAGTGTTGTTTGTTGCTGGCAAAAGCCGCCAATGATGAACAACAGGCTGCAGTAGGCAACCAGACCGGCGGAAGGGTATTTCTCTTTTTGCATACCGATGATTTCTGGAGAGATTACAATGCGATGCTGAAAGCAGGAGTGCAGTTTGTGCGAAATCCTTCTACGGAGGGTTATGGAACGGTAGCGGTGTTCAAAGACCTGTACGGAAATCTGTGGGACCTGGTGGAGCCTTCCGGAAATCAACAACCTGTCTAAATACGAATAATCATGAAACATCTTCTTTGGGCCAGTTCCGTTGTATGTATCTTCTTCATGGCATGTACCGGTTCGGAGAAACAGGATGTTTCTGAAGAATGGGTACAGCTGTTCAACAAAAAAGATCTTACCGGCTGGGATATCAAGATCGCCAAACATGCACTGAACGAAAATTTCAATAACACTTTTTATGTAAAGGATAGTATTTTAAAAGTTGACTACAGCAGGTATGCAAAATTTGACGGAGAATTCGGGCACCTGTATTACAAAGAACCATTTTCTTATTATAAGATACGGGTAACGTACTGCTTTACCGGGCAACAGTTGGAAGGCGGGCCGGGTTATGCGTACCTGAACAGCGGTGTGATGCTGCATTCGCAGGGCGCTGCTACGCTTGGGAGGGACCAGTCATTTCCTGTCTCATTGGAAATGCAGTTCCTTGCCAGTGATACGGCCCGGAAAAGAACAACAGGCAACTTATGTACGCCGGGCACATTTGTCAGCATGAATAAAAAACCGGTGTTTGATCACTGTATCAATTCTTCTTCGCAAAATTATTCTGCTGATCAATGGATAACTGCTGAGGCCGTGGTCTATGGCGATTCAGTCATTCATCATATCATAGAAGGCGATACTGTGCTTACTTACACACAGCCGCAGATCGGTGGCGGGTTTATCACTATTGCACAGGCATGGGCCAATTTTGGTTTCGGAGCTGATTCGCTGAACTGGATACAGAAACAAAATACGCCGCTGAAGTCAGGCTACATCGCCCTGCAGGCAGAAAGCCATCCGCTGGAATTCAGCAAAGTAGAACTGCTGAACCTCGAAGGATGCATGGATAAAAATGCGCTTAACTACAAGCCTTATTTTGTCAGAGCAGATAATTCGAAGTGCCGGTACTGAACCGCTAAAGGAAAATCTCTCTCGTATTATTTCAATGCGTTTGTAGTACATTCCCTTTCACTCAGCTGTACTAAATGCAGCGTACAGGCGTTTAAAGCTGTGTTTAGTGTTGCAGGATTCTTTTTCGGAAAAAAGTCTTTGCAACTTTAAACCCGCAGGTACCGTCATAGTCTTAACCTGCACATTTTTTAAATCAACTTTTATGAAAAAACAGATCCTCTACCTTCTGACCTTTTCCTTAGTACTGGCCTTTACTGCTTGTCAAAAAGATTCCGGCACAAAAAATACCAGCAACAATGATGAAGTAGCCACTCACTCTGATGATCAATCACGCTTTTCATCCGAGATAGATGCAGCATCCAATGATGCGGATATCGCTATTGAATCATCCACCAGTTTTACCGGCCGCTACCAGGGCACCCAGGATATTATGGGTATCATATGTGATGCCACGGTGGCTGTGAATACGGCCAGCAACCCGATGACGATCACCATTACCTATGACGGTACCAACTGTCTGGGCAACCGTACCCGTACCGGTGTTATCGTTCTTTCTACGCCACAGGGAACACAGTGGAAGAATGCAGGTGCAGCCATAACGGTTACTTTCCAGAATTTCAAGGTCACCCGGTTGAGTGATAATAAAAGTATTACGATCAATGGTGCACAGACCTATACCAATGTAAGCGGAGGTTTACTTATTAACCTGGCTACGTTGAATTCCATTACACACAGCATCACCAGCAACGGCCTGACCGTTACTTTTGACAATGGATCGCAAAGAAGCTGGCAGGTGGCCAAACAGCGGGTGTTTACCTATAACGGCGGTGTTGTTGTTACCACTACCGGTACACACAGCGATGGCAACAATTCCAATATAGCAGAATGGGGAACTAATCGTTTTGGCGCAGCCTTTACGACTTCGATCACTTCCCCGCTGATCATTCGTCAGGATTGCAATTTCCGTTTGACGAGCGGTGCCGTAGCGCATAGCACGCCTGTATTCAATGCGGATGTTACGTTTGGTCTGAATGCAAGCGGTAATCCTACATCCTGCCCGGGCTCAGGCAACTATTACTACAAAGTAAGGTGGATAAACCTGGCCGGTGATACGGTGACTGTTATCCGACCCTACTAATTTGTATAATTTATATATTTGAAGCCGTCTCTTCCGGAGACGGCTTTTCTTTTCCGGGTTACCCGGATGTTTTTATTTTATAAACCGGGTGACCAAATGATCTTTCGTGAAGCCACTATAGCCGATATACCACAGATACAGGTGGTGAGAAATGCTGTCAAAGAAAATATGCTTTCCGATCCAGCATTGGTGCCTGACAGCGATGTGGAAGATTATATCATCCGCCGGGGCAAAGGGTGGGTATGTGAAGTGAATGATGTTATCGTAGCATTTGCGATAGTATCTGTGACAGATAATAATGTCTGGGCTCTTTTTGTACAGCCGGGCTTTGACAAAATGGGTATCGGTAAACGTCTGCATGACGATATGATGGACTGGTATTTCAGTCAAACAGAAAAGACGATCTGGTTAAGCACATCGCCGGGAACAAGGGCAGAAACATTTTACCGGAAAGCAGGATGGAAGGAAACAGGTCTTTATGGTAAAGGAGAAATTAAGTTTGAAATGCATGCGGCCGACTGGGTAATAACGAGAATGTGAAACTAAGATTGACCATATTAAATAGTGCAGCCTTTCTTTTCCTGGCAAGTTGTATAGTCTATTCAATAAGAAATTACAGAGTATTATCTTCGGGAGAGGGCTGGGGCATTGTTTTTATGATTGGGTTATTTGTTTTTGGGCTTACCGCTTTATTGGTTGATATGGCTATTCAGAGGCTGATTAAAGGCATCAAAAAACAAAATATCTGTGGGGCCGTTGCTTTACTGGTTTATATTATTCTTTTTTATCTTGGAAGCTGATACATACAGATAATTCAATTCTTAACGAATGCAGCCAAAACAATACGGTATCTTTTCCCTTCCCGTTATCGTCGGGGCGCTGGGTTTCTTTGTTGATATTTACGATCTTCTTCTCTTTAATATAGTGCGTAAATCAAGCTTCGCAGATCTGGGCGTTGCCGAGGCTGATATGAAAAGTTTTGGAGAAAGTATCCTGAGCTGGCAAATGATAGGGCTGACGATCGGCGGCATCATCTGGGGTATCCTTGGTGATAAAAAAGGAAGAAAGAGCGTGTTGTTCGGTTCAATATTGCTTTATTCAGCTGCTACCATCGCTAACGGGTTTGTAACGGATGTGGACCAATACACCTGGCTGCGTTTTGTTGCTGGCCTTGGACTTGCCGGCGAATTAGGCGCCAGTATTACCCTAACCAGTGAAATTCTTCCCAAAGAGAAACGGGGCATAGCCGCAGCTATCATTGCCACCAGCGGGGTGATGGGAACCATCACGGCTTATTTTGTTCATTACCTGAGCGGAGAGAACTGGCGCCTGTGTTATTTTATCGGCGGAAGCATGGGCTTGGCCTTATTATTCCTCAGGGTGGGTGTATTAGAGAGCCTGATGTATGATTCCGTTAAACATACTAAAGTGCGAATGGGGAACTTTCTTATGCTGATCGGCAAACGGGAACGTTTCTTTCGTTACCTGCGTGCCATCACTATTGGTTTGCCTGTATGGTATGTGATAGGTGTATTGATCAGTTTTTCAGATGAGTTTGCCAAACAATTCAGGATAACCGGTTTTGACCAACCCAAGGCACTGATGCTGCAATATGTGGCCCTTGCCTTTGGTGATATGGGGGCCGGGCTTTTAAGTAATTATATCAAAAGCAGGAAAAAGACCCTTATCATCTTCTACGGGATATTATCCGTTTTCATTATCCTCTTTTTTACATTAAAGGGAGGAGGAAACGCTTCCAATATGTATTTGCTTTGTATGGGGCTTGGTTTTGGCTCCGGTATATCGGTACAGTATATCACGATGAGCGCTGAACAATTCGGCACCAACCTCAGAGCGACTGCGGCTATATCGATCCCTAATCTTGTAAGAGGATTTCTTCCTTTAATACTTATCCTGTTCAGGTATTTGCGCAGCGATAAGATGCTGAACAATTATGTTACTGCTGCCTGGGTCACCGGCGCAGTGATCATTGCCATCGGTTTCATTTCGGTCTTATACACCCGGGAAACGTTTGATAAGGACCTTGATTTTACCGAACACTGACAACTGCTTTACCTGTTAACTTTTTTGCAGGGCTATCCTTCTGTCCTGAAATTATTCCGCATATAATGAAGCTGGTCGTTATCGGCTGGCATCCTTTATTTTTACGGGGTAAACCTGCCGGATGTCTTCATTAACCAAGTTACTGACCTGCATAGGGATATTTTTATCCTTCGCATTCTCTATCGCAGGTGAAGGAGACATTCCTGCAGATACGGGTCATAAAAGCAAACATTTTACAGACTCATTGAATATTCTTCCGTCGTCCGGCACCGGTTTTTTGAATGATCCCGTGGTCATGAGCGATACGCCTTCCTGTGTCATTCCGTTTAACAGAGCAGGCAACCTGATCGTCATTAAAGCAAGAGTAGATACAACTGAAGGCAACTTTATATTAGATACAGGAGCGCCGGGACTTATTTTGAATATGACCTATTTCCGTCATTATCCTGCATCATCTCATGCGGATGATGAATCAGGAGGGATCACCGGGAATGTTATCACTTCCAGCCCCACAGATGTTGCCAGTTTTGTTTTGGGAACTTACAGGTACAGCCGGGTGGAAGCAGACCGTATTAACCTTGGTCATATCGAGAACAGCAGGGGGATACGGGTACTCGGTTTACTGGGAATGAATCTTTTTAAACGTTTCGAGATGATCATTGATTACGAGAACAACCTTCTCTATCTTCATCTCATCAATAAAAGGGAGGTGAGAACCTACCAGCATGAGATGCTTAACGACACCAAAGCATATAATGAGTTCCTGATAGATATAAAAGAGAACAAGCTATATACCTATGGAGAAGTAGCCGGTAAGAAGCTTACGTTCATCGTTGATACCGGGGCAGAATCCAATGTGCTGGACAGCCGTTTGCCGGATAAGATACTCGAGAACCTGACCATCAACAGCCGCATCCTGCTTTCAGGTACCGGCAGCTCGAAAGTGGAAGCGCTGTCAGGAGATATGAAGAATATTAAAATGGCAGACGTGGAGATCGGGTCACTACCGGTGATCGTTACCAACCTGGAAAAAATGTGCAGGGCCTATGACGACCGCTGCCTGGACGGGATGCTTGGATTTGATTTCCTATCGCTCCATAAAATAGGGTTTAACTTTGTGAGCCATAAAATGTACATATGGAAATAAAAGCGGCCATACATAAGATGATAGGGCGGGTACGCTTTTATGTATGCCTGCTTGCGATACTGGCAACTTTTTCCGGAGAAGTATCAGCACAGCCTGTCATTAAGAACTACACGATTAAGAACAATAAAATGTATATCGCTCTGGGCAAACAAATGAGCGATGCATCCATTGATAGTTTTGCCAGGCAATACAACCTGCTGGACCTGGCACTGAAAAAATATGTCCGTGGTGTCCTTCTTGATTCTCTCAGGGTACAGGGCTGGAAAGTAGAAATAGACAATGAGGAAGTGTTTATCATCAGCAAACCGTTGTTCAGTCTTGACAACATGGACAACCCGGTCAATAAGATATTATTTACCGAAAAGGATGGCGACCTGTTGGCGAGATTTCCGGCGGTGAGCAGCGGCACCCGCTATGGGTATAACAGGTTCCGCAATAAATCTCCGTTCGCCTCGCAGGATTCAGCGGTCACCTTTTACCTGCGTAATTATAGTAATGCCAAAAGAGTGATGCTGGCTGGCAGCTTCAATGAATGGAAACCTGATGCGCTGGCCATGACGCATACCGACAGTGGATGGATAGCGGATGTGAAGATCGGGCCGGGGAAATACTGGTATAAGTTCATTGTTGATGGTAACTGGATGACCGATCCCGACAACCAGGTAAAAGAAAATGACGGGCAGGGCAATATCAACTCGGTTTTCTTCAGGACCAATCATGTATTCAGGCTTCCGGGTTATTCATCTGCGAAGAAGGTATATATTACGGGCAGCTTCAATGGCTGGAAAGAGACCGAACTGCTGATGAACAAGACGGCGACAGGGTGGGAGATACCTGTTTATCTTGCCGACGGTACACACACTTATCGTTTCATTGCCGATCGCCGGTGGCTGGAAGATCCCGCCAATCCTGATCGTCTTCCTAATGAATTCGGCGAATATAATTCTGTAGTAAGACTCGGCAAGACACACCTGTTTTACCTTACCGGCTTTACGGATGCAAAGCAGGTGATTCTTTCGGGTTCATTCAATAACTGGCGGACCGATGAACTCTTTATGAAAAAAACAGAGAAAGGGTGGGAACTGCCTTATACTATCGGACCGGGTAATTATGAATACAAGTTTTTAGTAGATGATAAGTGGGCCGGGGCGGCATCTGCTGATCCGAATGAAAAAAATCCCGGCAATCTTTATTTTGTTATTGAGCCTAATCATACATTCCGGCTGAAAGGATTTGAAAATGCCAGACAGGTCTATCTTGCCGGCGATTTCAATAACTGGTCGCCCAATACCTTTGGCATGAAAAAGCAGGGCGATGAATGGGTCATGGATGTTCACCTCTCCAATGGGAAGCACCTGTACAAATTTGTCGTGGACGGGAAATGGATACTGGACCCGGGCAATAAACTCTGGGAGCAGAATGAACATAATACCGGCAATTCCATTATATGGATCGGCAGGTAATATCTTTTCTTATCTTCCCTTTTTATTTATCAGCAATCCCCTAATTAATTTCAGAAAATGAAAAGATTATTACTTATTGTGCTGCTGGCAATATCTGCAGGATATGCCGATGCCCAGAAAAATAAAGCCATCGCCCCGGCAGTTCCCGAATCAGCTGGCTTTTCGTCAGACAGGTTAAAACGTATCGACAATGCCATGAATGAATGGGTCAGTAAAGGCTGGATGCAGGGAGGCGTTGCATTGCTGGTAAGAGATGGTAAGATCGTGTATCATAAGGCAGCGGGGTATAATGATCTCGATACGAGAGCAGCGATGCAAAAGGACGGTATATTCAGGATCGCTTCGCAGACCAAAGCCATCACCAGTGTGGCCATCATGATCCTGTTTGAAGAAGGGAAGCTTTTGCTGAATGATCCTGTTTCAAAATATATCCCCTCATTTAAAAAGCAAACGGTATTGGATAAGTTCAATGCCGCCGATACGACTTATACTACCGTGCCTGCTACAAGGGAAGTGACGATTAAAGACCTGCTGACGCATACGTCTGGGCTTGGTTATGCGCAGATCGGTTCAAAGGAAGCTAATGCGATCTATGCTAAATATAATATTACCGCAGGTCTTGCGGTGGCTGACAGATCATTGCTGGATGCAATGACGCAATTAGGCACACTACCATTGATGCACCAGCCCGGGCAAAAATGGACATATGGCCTGAATACCGATCTGCTGGGATGTTTGGTAGAAGTGATATCCGGAATGACACTGAATGATTTTTTCAGGGCGAAAATATTTGAACCGTTGGGGATGAAGGATACTTACTTTACCATTCCTGCGGAAAAAAGTAAAAGGCTGGTGAATTTATATGGGGAAGATTCTACTGGTAAACTGGTAAAATCAAGCGGCAACATGCTGAATGGGGCCGGGCTGGCCACTTACCCGGTAGAGAAATATGCCTATTATTCGGGCGGCGCAGGACTCTCTTCTACGATCTATGACTATGGAGTATTTCTGCAAATGTTGTTGAATGGCGGCGAATACAATGGCAAACGGGTATTAAGCCGCAATACTGTCCGTATGATGACGATGAACCAGGTCGGGGACACTGTATTCCGTGGCGATGATAAATTCGGTTTAGGGTTCCAGATCGTATCTGAAAAGAACGGGAATGTGCCGGCGCAGGCAGGCACCTTTAGCTGGGGAGGCGCATTCGCTACTTCTTACTGGGTGGACCCAAAGGAAAAGATAGTGATGCTTTTTTACCGCCAGTTGCAGCGTTCAACGCACGGTGATGTGGTAGAGAAATTCAGGGCTTTGACCTATGCTGCTTTGAATGATTAAGTAAAACTTATTTCAGACCTGTGAAATCCGCTACTATCCACGAGATCAAGCAAGAATTGCTGACACTCAAACCGGCTCAGCTGGTTGAGCTGAATTTGCGTCTCGGCCGTTTTAAAAAAGAGAATAAAGAACTGCTGACCTACCTGCTTTTCGAAGCCCATGATGAACAGGGCTACATACAGGGAATTAAAAAGGAAATAGATGATGAGTTTGCGGCCATCAACTTATCCCATCTTTACTTTGCCAGGAAGACCCTTCGCAAGATCGTAAGGATAATCAACAAGTATTGCCGCTATAGCGGTTCGAAACAAACAGAAGTGGAGTTGCGTATTTATTTCTGCCTGCAATTAAAAGAGTCAGGCATACCCATCGAAAGGAACCCGGTTATCAATAACCTTTACCTTTCACAATTAAAAAAGATCAATTCAGTGCTGGCAACCTTGCATGAAGACCTGCAATATGATTACCTCAGGGAAATGGCTGAGCTTACCGCTGATTAAATGAACGAAAGGGTTTACTTTGCCGTATGGCTGTAACGCTGATAAAAAATATCAAACTGCTGGCAGGTGTCCGGGAAGATAACAGGCTGCTCCGCGGAAAGATGCTGGCTAAGTTAAACTGTATTGAAGATGCTTACCTGATCATCCAGGATGGCGTCATCGATGCATACGGGAAGATGTCAGAGCTTGGTCACCGTGTTTCAGATTTCTCTTTACAAACAGATGCTTCAGGGCAAACAGTGTTGCCAGCCTGGTGCGATTCACATACCCATCTTGTATTTGCCGCCAGCCGGGAAGAAGAATTCGTTGATAAAATAAAAGGACTGAGTTATGCGGAGATCGCAGCCAAAGGCGGTGGTATTCTTAATTCTGCCAGGAAACTGAATGCTGCATCAGAAGCTGAATTGTTCAACCTTGCCTGGAAGAGACTGGAAGAAGTAAGTAAACTGGGAACCGGCGCCATTGAAATAAAAAGCGGCTATGGATTGACGGTGGAAGGAGAACTGAAAATGCTTCGTGTCATCAAGAAACTGAAAGAAAGATCAAGGCTCGCTGTCAAAGCTACTTTTCTTGGAGCACACACTTATCCATTAGAGTATAAAGACGATCACCAGGGTTATATCGATCTTCTTATTAATGAAATGCTACCGGTGATCGCCAAAGAAAAACTGGCAGATTATATCGATGTGTTCTGTGAGACCGGTTTCTTTTCCCCGGAAGAAACTGAAACGATCTGCAGAGCAGGTATGAGTTATGGGCTGAAGCCAAAGATCCATGCCAACCAATTGAATCTGTCAGGAGGTGTGCAGACAGGCGTTAAACTGGGAGCGATATCTGCAGATCACCTGGAAACGATGGATGATACTGCCATTACTGAACTTGCCAACTCAGAAACCATCGGAACCCTACTTCCTTCGGCCGCATTCTTTCTTCGTATGCCTTTTCAGCCGGCCAGAAAATTAATCGACGCCGGGTGTGCTATTGCCCTGGCCACGGATTATAACCCCGGGTCATCACCTTCGGGTAATATGAACCTTGTCATTGCTATGAGTTGTATCCAGATGAAGATGCTGCCGGAAGAAGCGATCAATGCCGCCACTGTCAATGGCGCTTATGCGATGGAACTGCAAAATGAACTGGGAAGTATCACTGCCGGTAAAAAAGCGAATCTTATTTTTACAAAGCCTATTCCTTCGCTGGCCTACCTGTCTTATGCTTTCGGGTCAAACCTTATTGAGAAGGTAATGATCTCAGGAGAGTGGGTATAATCCCTGATTTTATTGTCAATTAATACGATGCCGGATAAAACGGCATGTATGTTGTATTTTAGGCGGGCTGATAAAACAACCTAATGTTAGGATTCCGGAGAAAGAAGACTGGTTTTTTTGAGAACATCCTGGAGAGGAATGTGCTGCTGCCTGCTGAAGACAGTAAGCAGGGCATGGACTTCTTGGTCGCTTTTTTGGGAGAGATAAGACCGGATCATACCAAGAAAAAAAAGAACCCGGATGTTAACCTGCAATCAGCCATCCGGCAGTTGTACGAACATAAGCTTATACTTGCCAACCTGCAGCATGCTTTTCTTTCACAGCTGACACAGGCAAAGCTTACTGCTGCATTGACACAAAGCGGTATTCCATTGGCCAGGAATTTCTGGCAGGAATTTTTCAGCCGTATCAGGCATAAGATATTGCCTCCTTTGCAGGATGAGAATGACCTGTTGTATGTGCTCAATGTTATTTTTCATAAGAAGAATGATTACGAATGGATCGAAGCCATTCCGAGAAAAACATGGATACATTTTTTTGAGGCCATCGGTTTTTCCTTCAATGCAAGAGAAGGATCGTTGAAAGAAGAGTTACTGCGGTCACTAAAGATACTTTCCTTCCAGGTGGCACAATTAGGATTGGAAAAAGAGGTGCTGGATTATCTTCCGGAAAATGTAAAAGACAGGAACTCCCCCTTTGTATTGCAGAATTATAAAGTGCATGAACTGGAAAGCCTGCTGCTCTGGAACGAAGAAAAGGAAGCGATCATTTCTGCTTCTGTTCACCTGAAGAATATGATAGACCAGTGTTATGAACTGATTGAACATATCCGGGAAGGATATTCGGAGAAAGGAGCGAGCCTTCACCAGACGTATATCCTGCTGATATTGACAAACAGGCTTGAACGGATACAACTGCTGGCCGATGCACTTGATACAGATGGCAAATTTGATATGGGGAGACTGGTGGATATTTTCCGGTTGCTGGTCAGGAATGAGAAAAGAAAGAACAGTATCCGGGAATTTCTTTCGCAGAGTACGGGCTATCTTGCTTACCAGATCGCTGAACATAAAGGCGCTAAAGGGCACAAATACATCACCAGCACCCGCACAGAATACTGGTGGATGATCCACTCCGCTATGTGGGGTGGCTTTATTGTCAGTTTCATTGCCGTATTCAAGAACTTGTTAGGCAAGCTTCAGATGGCGCCGTTCCCGTTAGGTTTTTTGTATAGTGTCAATTACAGTATCGGGTTCATCCTGATTGAGGAAACAAAATCAACATTGGCAACAAAGCAACCTGCATTTACTGCCAGCGTTGTGGCCCGTTCGCTTGACTCACGAACCATGGAAGGTGAACCTGATCTAAACAACCTGGCTGTCACTATTGCCAGGGTGTCGAGAAGCCAGATCGCTTCTTTCTTTGGCAATCTTATCATTGTTTTCCCTCTTACGTATTGCCTTGCTTGGGGATTTGATCTGCTGTTCGGCTATAAACTTTCTGAAGGAGATGCTGCCGCCAAACTATTACGTGACCAGCACCCCTGGCAAAGCTTTGCTTTACTATATGCCTGTTTTACGGGAGTGTTCCTTTTCCTCAGCGGTATCATTGCGGGTTATGTTCAGAATAAGATACAGTATGGGCATATCAGGAAAAGACTGATCAAACACCCGGCCCTTCATTTGTCCATGTCTCCAAAACGACTGGAGAAACTGGCCTCGTATATAGAGAAACATTCCGGCGCTATCATTGGAAATATTGCGCTGGGTTTCTTCCTGGGTTTTGCAGGTGTAATGGTCAAAATAATAGGCATTCCTTTCGATATACGTCATATCACTATCGCAGCGGGCAATGCGGCTATCGGTACGTATGGTATCGGGATAGAACATATTGACCCGTGGTACCTGCTGACGGTATTCTGGGGAGTTATCGGGATAGGGTTTATTAATTTCCTGGTCAGTTTCTCACTGGCATTCATTGTAGCTGTTAAATCAAGGGGCATACACCTGAGCCAGTACCCGCAGTTCTTCCGCATACTCTGGAAATATTTCAGGCGGTTCCCGATGGATTTTATCCGGCCATCGGCGAGAGTGCATGAACCGGAGTAGCAACTGTCTTTTATTTTTTCAGGATATTATTTGGTGCCTGGTAAAGATGATTATTCCATACCAGCAGAACCGGGATAAGCAAATAACAAACGCCTGACCATAATTCCCACCCGGCAAATACCATGAGAATAGCGGCCAGACCAACGCCTGCATTCAGTATAGCCCCGCTTTTTTCTTTTCGGGTGAACAGGATCTCAAATTGATTCAGCTCCAGTTTTTTCCTGACATTTATGACCCGCTGGTACATGAAGAATAATAACAGCCATATCATACAATAACCGGCGCTGAATAGTATGATCAGTTCTGAAAAATCTCCCTGTTGCATGATCGCTATGCCTTTTCCCGTTGCTTCCGGGAACAGGTTGATGCCTGTCCATGAGAAGAGAAGTAAGGCAAATAAGAACTTGAGCGGATAAACATAAAAGAGGATGACGGCAAGATAAGCCAGGTTGAGAAAGATGGTGATGCGGTCATTCAACCCGTAGCGCCGGAAGAATTTATACTGCTGGTACCAAAAAAGAAATATCATCGCTACTGTGGCAAAAAAAGGAACAGCACCCTGTAAAATGGTCTTCAGTTCATTAAATGTCTGAGGTACTTCCAGCGCCACTACCAGCAGGGATACAGAAAAAGCGAATACAGCATCACTCAGCGCTTCAATACGGTGCATGTCTTTGCCCCTTTCCCTAAAATGTAACTGGTGTAGTGGTCCGAATATTTTTTTTCTGATCATGAAGCCATATTTTCGGCGCAGCAAGTTACCGGCCTCAAAACAGGTATCGCATGATTTTAGTTAGGAAATATAATGATACTCCGGCTATACGACCCGGAGAACGAAACGGACAAGATTATCCATGTTGATACACTCATAATTCTCTGGGTAACTTTCCTGACAAGCTGAAGATCCATCGCATCAGCCGGTGGCCTATATCGGCGTGCCGGCAGTGCATCATGGGGCAGCCCCCGGGTATGACATGGATGCCGTGTTGATGGCAAAGGTCAACCGCCTCTTCAGACAGGCTATGATTCTTCTGATCGATCCCTTTGTGTATCCACACGTATGTGATACCCAGCTCTGCACACTCCATTACTACCTGCCGGGTTACTTCCGGCCTGGTAACGATGACGACCCCATCAGGTTTGACCGGGATCGCTTTCAGGTCAGTGTAACAGGTATCTCCTTCAACGGTAGCAGCGTTAGGATTCACGGCAAAAACAGTATAACCTTCTGTGCGAAGCTTACGGTAAATAAAATTTGCTGCCTGCTTACTGTCACGGGATACACCGGCCACAGCGATATTCTTTTGCGATAAGAAATCTTTTGCTGCCTCTTTTACGGTTGGCATAACACAGGCATTTTTCATGCCTCCTAAAATATCTTTTGAGAGCATACCTTCCTGCTGACCGGTATCAGGCACGACTTTGACTTTTCTCAATGGGGCAGCGCAATTGTTTTTTTTGTAATCAATAAAGCGGTATTTTCCTATAGTAATCAAAAACCAAACATCTATGTTACGTAAACTCTGCATGGCGGGCACTATCATGCTTGGCATGGTCATTCCCTGCACTCTTGCTGCACAGGTCAAAAAAACTGTTCCTGTAAAACCTAAGGTCGTGGTGGATTCTGCTGCCGCCAAAAAAGATTCACTCTGGAAAGAAGCGGTGAAAGGAAAAAGAAAGGTGGATGGCATGTTCACGCTTTACCAGGATACTGCATCCGGCAGCCTGCAGCTGTATATCCGCAAAGACCAGTTAGATAAAGAATTCATCTACCAGAGTTTTTCGATGGGGGGGCCCGGCAGTTTATTCCTTAACCAAAATATGCTGCGGGAAACATGGGTATTCAAGATCAAAAAATCATATAACCGGCTTGACTTCATCCGATGCAATACCAATTTCTATTACGATCCGGCCAATGCCATCAGCAAAGCTGCCAATGTAGATGTAAGTGATGCCGTTTTCTATGCTGATAAAGTGGGAGCTGAAGATTCACTGGGTTACCTGGTAAAAGCAGATGGTTTGTTCCTGAGTGAAAAATTGGACCCGGTAAAACCCAATTTTCCTCCCAATATTCCTCCCGGCGCCATCTTCAACGTGGGTAGTTTAGTGGCGGATAAATCCGGTTATGAAAAGATCCGTTCTTTTCCGAATAACACAGATGTGGTGGTTTCACTGGCTTATGATAATCCCGCGCCTTTGAATTATGGCGATAAATCCATCACGGATGCACGATATGTGCGGGTCAAGATGCAGCACAGTTTTATCGAGATGCCAAAGAACGATTATAAGCCCCGCTTTGATGATCCCCGTGTTGGTTACTTCACCCAGCAAATGGATAATATGACATCGACCAATGCCACCCCTTATTATGATATGATCAACAGGTGGTACCTGGTGAAAAAAGATCCCGGTGCTGCACTGAGCGAACCGGTAGAGCCGATTGTATGGTGGGTGGAAAATACCACGCCGGTTGAATTGAGGCAGATCATCCTTAATGCCGGAAATAAGTGGAATGATGCCTTTGAAAAAGCCGGTTTCAAAAATGCTGTAGTGATGAAGATGATGCCCGACACGGCAACATGGGACCCCGCTGACATCCGTTATAATGTGATACGCTGGGTCTCATCCGATCTTGGATATGCGATCGGGCCCAGTTTTGTGAATCCAAGGACCGGGCAGATACTCGGATCGGATATCACCATTGATTTTGGTTTCATGGGAGGCATCGTCAGCGAACAGGATATCTTCAAGCCTGTCGGTTATCCTTCTCTTGAAATGTCAAGATCAATAGCAGCCATGCGCAATCATTTTATGAGTTGTGATATGGCAAAGGGAATGCAGATGCAGTTTGCTGCGGGGAATATCATTGCCGAATGTTTTGATGCCACACCGGATGAACTCGCTACATTGAAAGAACAATTTTTTACCGAGCTGGTATTGCATGAAATGGGGCATACCATGGGGCTGAACCACAACATGAAATCAAGCCATATGCTGAGCCCGGCCGAACTGAACGATAAGAATATGACAAGACAATACGGCGTGACCGGTTCGGTGATGGATTACTCTGTGGTGAATGCGGCACTCGACCGCAGCAAGCAGGCCGATTATTATACCACCACGCCGGGGCCCTACGACAAGTGGGCCATTGAATACGGCTATACACCTTTCCCAGCGGCCAATGAAAAAGCAGGGTTGGAAAAAATTCTCAGCCGCAGCACTGATCCCAAACTCATTTTCGGTAACGATGCAGATATCGCTTTCATTGGCGGAGGTATCGATCCCCGTGTCAATACATGGGACATGAGCAATGATATGGTGACATACGGTACCGACCGTTTCAAACTGGTGAATGAGCTGATAGGAAAATTAAAGGACAAGTATGCCAAACCCGGCGGCACCTATGCTGATATGCGCTGGAAATACAATATGCTCGTCAACCAGCGTTACTCGATGGCCATCCCGATCGCCATGTATATAGGCGGTATTTATGTGGACAGGAGTTTTGTCGGGCAAAATCCATCTACTGCACCGTTCACCCCCGTGCCCGTAGATTACCAGAAAAAAGCGCTGGACGTATTGAACACGTATGTCTTTTCACCCAATGCGTTTGACGCAGACAGTTATTTGTTCCCTTACCTGCAGCGGCAGAGAAGAGGTTTTAATTTCTTCGGCAGCCCGGAAGATCCCAAACCGGAACTGACCGTTTATTATATGCAGTCGTATGTGCTGGCATGTATATTGAATGAATATACACTGGCAAGAGCGAACCGCACTACATTGTATGGTAATACTTATCCTGCCGCCAACATCATGAATGATGTAACGGGAATGGTATTCGATGCGGATATCAAAGGCGATGTGAATCTGTACCGGCAGAACCTGCAGACGGAATATGTGAAGATGGTAGCGGCGATATTGCTGAAAGGCAATTACGATGACCCGTCCAAAGCAGCCGCCCTGAGTACATTGAGAAGTGTCAAAGACAAATTGAAAAAGGCTGGTGCCGGAAACGAGCAGACCAAAGCTCACCGGGAGAACCTGCAATTCTTAATTGACAAAGCGCTGGTGATAAAATAGGCTGTTCGTATCGGATAGTCCCGGTCCATGATATTCATGGACCGGGTTATTTTTTTTAAAAAGACTGAGCGGTAAAAAAGATTTACGGTGTTACCCATCAGATATTCCGCCGGGACATTCGCAGCGTTCCAGCGAAACGCATCATAGGTTGTATCAAAAGACCAATGTGCGGTAGCGTCCTGTAGGGACACCTCATAGGTTAGATAGTGATGATGAGAGATGCTGGTAGCGTCCCATCGGGACGCATGGTGCAGTATGCCGGATGAAGTCAAGCACCAAACGTTCTTACGGAACGTCAGAACATCCGTCGCTAAGTGTTACCCACGAAATGTCCCGATGGGACATGGACTGCCTTCCCCCGGAATCTTCCCGGGTTGCATTGTACCCGGCATACAATATCTTAGCACCCAAATTTGTATTGCATGCTACCTATTATCGAATGTGTTCCCAATTTCAGCGAAGGGAATGACCTTAACATTATCAAACAGATCACAGATCAAATTGAATCAGTAGAAGGAGTGAGGTTGCTCAACGTAGATCCCGGCAAAGCGACCAGCCGTACCGTAGTGACGTTAGTTGGTCATCCTGAAGCGGTGGTCAATGCCGCATTCCTTGCCATCAAAAAAGCCGGTGAACTGATTGATATGAGCAAACACAAAGGCGAGCATCCCCGCATGGGGGCTACAGATGTATGTCCGCTGATACCTATCGCTAATATCACGATGGAAGAAACGGCGAAGTATGCACAGGCTTTGGCAAAAAGAGTGGGAGAGGAACTAGCCATACCCGTGTATCTCTATGAAGCAGCACAACCGGATAAGAACCGCAGCAATCTTTCTGTGATTCGTGCAGGAGAGTATGAAGGATTTTTTAAAAAGATCAAAGAACCGCAATGGAAACCTGATTTTGGCCCCGCAGAGTTTGATGTAAAAAGAGGAGGAACGGTGATCGGGGCAAGAGATTTTCTCGTAGCATACAATGTCAATCTCAATACCACCTCCACCCGCCGTGCCAATGCAATTGCCTTTGATGTAAGGGAGGCAGGAAGAAATGTAGTGGAGAATGGTGTAAAGGTCAACAAGCCCGGCAGTCTGAAGTGTGTAAAAGCCATAGGATGGTATATCGAAGAATACGGTATCGCACAGATCAGTATCAACCTGACCAATATCCATATCACGCCGGTGCATATTGCTTTTGATGAAGTGTGTAGGAAAGCAGAAGTGAGGGGCGTTCGTGTTACCGGCAGTGAAGTCGTGGGATTGCTTCCGTTAAAAGCGCTGACCGATGCGGGCAAATATTTTTTGCGCAAGCAGCAACGCTCAACCGGTGTATCAGAGAAAGAACTGATCAGGATCGCGGTAAAGTCCATGGGACTGGATGAACTAGGCCCTTTCAATCCGGAAGAACGCATCATCGAATATATGCTGAAGGATAAAGCGGACAGCAAATTAGTGAGCATGACACTGACCGATTTTGCCCATGAAACAGCGAGTGAAAGCCCGGCTCCGGGCGGCGGTTCTATTGCAGCGTATGTGGGTTCATTAGGCGCTGCACTGGCCACGATGGTGGCAAATCTTTCATCACATAAGAAAGGATGGGATGAAAGATGGGAAGAATTCAGCGATTGGGCGGAAAAAGGAGAACAGTATAAAACAGAACTGCTGCAACTGGTGGACCAGGATACGAAAGCCTTTAACCGCATCATGACTGCTTTTGGATTACCGAGATCAACGGAAGAAGAAAAAACTATCCGTTCAAAAACTATACAGGATGCTACAAGGTTTGCTATTGAAATCCCTTTTAAAGTGATGCAGGCCGCTTATGGCAGTATGGAAGTAATAAAGGAAATGGCGGAAACCGGTAACCCCAACTCTGTATCAGATGCCGGTGTCGGCGCTTTATGTGCAAGGAGTGCGGTGATGGGCGCCTTTATGAATGTCCGCATCAATGCGGCGGGGTATGATGATAAAAAATACGTGGAGGAGATCGTAGCAAAAGGAAGGGAGATAGAGAACAGTACTATAGCGCTGGAAAAGCAAATACTGAACACAGTGAACGATAAAATTGGAATATAATCATCAGCTAATGGTACGGATGAAAAGGACCGGTGTGATCGTTCTTGCTGTTATCTTACTATCTCTGTTCCTTTGCAGATGTGTGATCGTTAAAATGCGCTGGAGTGACAGCAAAGCTCATCGTGTTTTCAAAAGCAAGCAGGTTCCCCTGGATATATGGGATACCGTAATTGACAACCGGCATATTCATTATGCGGTTAGCGGCCCTGATACATTACCCACATTGGTGTTTGTGCATGGTTCTCCCGGCAGTTGGTTCCATTACATGATGTTCATGTGGGATGATAGCCTGAGAAAGAAATTTCGCATCATCAGTTTTGACCGCCCGGGTTTTGGCTACAGCGATTATGGCAAGGCGGCCCATCTCCAGGATCAATGCGAACTGATCTTACCTGTTTTGAAAAGACTAAAGACAGATCGGCCCATGTTTTTATGCGGCCATTCTTATGGCGGACCGGTGGTAGCGAAGTTAGCGGCCGATGCCCCTGACCTTTTCAAAAAGATCATCATTACGGCTGGTTCACTGGACCCCGGATTGGAAAAGAAAGAGACATGGCGGCATGTAATGGATAAAAAACCTTTATTCTGGTTCCTGCCGGGCGCCTTTCAGCCATCTAATACAGAATTGTTATACCTGAAAGAAGACCTGAAACCCCTGACCAAAGACCTGGATAAAATAACTACGCAGGTGATCTTTGTTCATGGAGATAAAGATACCTGGGTACCCATCGAAAATGTGGCCTACGGAAAGAAGATGATGGTGAATGCTTCCGGTATCCGTATCGATACGATCAAAGGAGCCGGCCACCAGATACCTTGGAAGAACCAGGAGGATTTTAAAAAGATACTCCTGGCGCTGGAATAAAAATATTTCCCATAGCTTTAAAGAACCAATAAAACCGGGCAATGGAAAATACAGCAACAAAAGGGCAGCCAGCAGAGCCTAAGACAGGCAGTAAACGCCGCCTGAAGATCTATACCAAACAGGATGTTCTTTCCCTGACAAAGATCCGCCGTTTCGAGACCAAGCTTGGAGAAAGACTACAGGTGATCCATGATGCAGGGGATATTGAAAGGTCACTGGCTGCTTCCACGGCAAAATATGTGGTGTTCGGCATCCCGGAAGACCTTGGTGCAAAGGGAAATTATGGTATCGGTGGTACGGATACTTTGTGGATACCTTTTCTGCAGAGTTTTTTGAACATACAAAGCAATGACTTTCTCGATGGCGAGGAGATATTGCTCTTCGGTCATTTTGATTTCGGCGATATTCAATATCTCATAGATACCACGGCGAAGAATGAAGAAGAACGAATAGAAGCATATCGCCATGCCGTCAACACCATTGATGAGGAGGTAGAACACCTGGTGAAACAGATAACAGAAGCAAAGAAGATACCCATCGTTATCGGTGGCGGCCACAACAATACTTACCCGCTGATCAAAGGCGCAGCGAAAGGATGGCATAAGGCCGGTGTGATACCACTGGCACAGATCAATTGTATCAACCTGGATGCCCATGCCGATTACCGTCCGATGGAAGGAAGACATAGCGGGAATGCGTTCCGCTATGCAGAAGAAGATGGCTATTTGCAGAAATACTGTATCGTGGGGTTACATGAGAATTACATTCCGCAAAATATCTGGATAGATATTGTCAACAATCCTTTTATCGACTGTATTACCTTCGAGGACATATTTGTGCATGAAAAAAGATCTTTTACACAGGCTGTTGCTCATGCGACGGGTTTCACAGAAGATACTTTAACGGGCATAGATATTGACCTCGATGGGATCCAGAATACACTCAGTAGTGCGATGACGCCTGTAGGCTTTTCCCCGGTGCATGCCCGGCAATATGTTTCGTTTGCGGCAGCGGATGCCAAACCGGCTTACCTCCATATCTGTGAAGGAGCAACAAGATTAGCAGATGGCAGAACAGATGCCACCAGCGGCAAACTGATCAGTTACCTGGTAAGTGATTTTGTAAAAGGGAAGAATGCCTGATCAGAGAACGGAACTGCTGATCCTGATATCTGATTTACCGAAAGCTTTCTTAAATCTTGTCATTACTTTATCTGCTTCGGTCTTTTTCTTTTGCCCGTTAAGACTTTGGTATAATCCATACAGGGCCCATCCGTTCTCATTGTTATTCTTCAGGTCATTTAAAAAGACATCTTCTGCTTCTTTGTAGTTACCTGCCTTCAGCAAAGCGTTACCAAGATAATGTTTGGGATTCAGTATCCAGTCACGGGGTTCATTATACACCATATTCTGTTCTATGGAATCTGCCATTTTGAAATGACGGATAGCGCCATCATATAGTTTACGTTGCTCATGGATCACTCCCAGTAGTAGCTGTTCGGCTACCATAGCCCCTTCAATGGCTGCAGAAAAAGGGGAAAGTGGTATATTCAGCGAACTATCTTTCATGAATTCCCGCATCAGGTCAAGCTCTTTTGATGCCTCCGTCATATTCTTTTGATGAGCGTATGCCATGCCTTTTGAAAAGTGGTAAAGGACATTGCCATAGGTCATGGATGCATCTGGCTTCGGACGACTTAATATCTCATTCCACCTGCCGAAGCGGATATCAACCAGTACCGGTGTTGAATAAATGTATTGTACATAATTCCCCAATGCACCGGGTATGCCTAAATAATCCTTTGGGATACTTTCAACTGTTTCTTTAGCTGACCTGACTGAATAAGCCCACATGCCTCCAAGCATGGCATTGTTGGTTTGCATGTGCAGGTTGTGGATGATATACAGGAAGTCAGCGCCGGTAACAGGGGCATAAAGCGGGATCGTTTTTTTATAACTGTTCACGGCATCTTCATTGACCGAAACTCCCTTATCATAATAACCGGTACGCAAATAAATATGCGATGGCATGTGAACAGTATGAGACAGGCCCGGTGTCAGTTTGCCTAAGCGATCGGCACTGGGTAATGCTTTGTCGGCGTAAGGGGATGGCTCCATCACATGGATGTAATAATGATTGGCGCCGGGATGTCCGGGTGTTTTGGCCAGCAGCTTTTCCAGTACATCACGTATCAACGGGGTCCAGGGTTTGGGTGTGCCGTCAATTTTCCAGAGATCCCACGGATGTTGCAGCATGAGTGCATCAGCGTATAAAGCCGCCACATCTGCATCATCGGGGAACTGATCATATGCTTCTTTCATCAGGTCAACGTACACCTGGTTCAGTTTTACCCTGCTTTCCGTAGAGTCAGCTGAGTACCGGGAACGTTGTGCCCTTATCAGCATCGTTTCCTTTTCTGTGCAGGTATTGCAATATTCAATAGCTTTTCCTGCTGCTGCTAATGCATCCGGTGATGCGGCATATCCAAGATCATTGATATTAGGGCCATAAGCAAGGGCCTGCGCCCAATATACCATGCCGCTATTTGGATCGAACCGGGCCGCTTTTTTAAATGAGGCCATCGCCTCAATAATGTGAAAGCTGTAATACATATTAATGCCCTGGTTAAAATAGAACTGGGCGCTGTCATTGTTTGTAGTGATCTTCCATAAATAACTTCCGGCTCCGGGAATGGGAGGGATGTCCACCTCTTCGATCCAGTCTTTGAGTAATTCCCAGTCAGGACTGCAGCGTAACAGGTTTTTATTCTTGTAATCGGCTATGTTAAAGGTTCTGTAAGGGGGCTTGATATTCTGTTTGATACGAAAAGCGAATGAGGCTGCCAGGAATGCAAGACCAGCCAGCAAAAGAAGTTTTGGTTTCATGGTCTTTGATTGATGAATGCAAAAGGTACGAAGATTTGAAAGCAGCCAAAGAAAAAAATTATGAACCCTGTCCTGATTCCAGTTCCATGATCTTTTCAAATACCTTTTCGTATTCGTTGTTCAGGCGGGTCAGTTCATCTGCGGCTTTTTTATAAGCAGTTTCTGCCTGCAGGAATTTTGTTTTGTCTGAATACGTGGCCGGATCCGCCAGCGATGCTTCCAGTTCAGCTTTTTGTTTATTCAGCGCTGCGATCTTTTCTTCTAATTGCTGAAATGCCCTTTGTTGCTTCTGAAGTTCTTTTTTTGCCTCTTTATTAATGGGTGAGGCACCATGGGGCCTGAGGTTTGATGGCTGAAGATCCGGTTCAGCAACGGTCGCCTGCTCTTTTTGTTTAGCTGTATCACCTGACTCCTTTGACTTATTTGACTCATTTGCCCTTTCTGACTTCTGACCTCTATCTTCTGACTTCTTTCTCTCTGCTTCCTGTTTTGCCATCCGTTCTTTCCATGCCACCCATTCTTCATAGCCTCCCTTGAATTCCTTTATCTGCTGATCTACGATCTCCCAGATCTTATTGGCCGTTTTGGCAACAAAGTAACGGTCATGGCTGACGAGAATGATGCTGCCTTCATATTTGTTCAATGAATCGATCAGCAGGTCGCAGCTATGCATATCGAGGTGGTTGGTCGGCTCGTCCAGCATCAGGAAATTGGCTTTGCTGACGATCACTTTGGCCAGTGCTACTCTTGCTTTTTCACCTCCGCTTAATATTTTGATCTTTTTATCCGCATCATCGCCGCTGAATAAAAAGCAACCAAGTAATCCGCGTAGTTCCAGTTCTGTCATCTGGCTGCCGCATTCTTTCATCTCATCGAGAATGGTATTGTTGACATTCAGTGCTTCCAGCTGGTGCTGCGCATAAAAGCTTTCTTCTACATTATGTCCCCATCTTCTTTCGCCGGCAAAACTTTCTGTCCCTGCAATGATGCGCAGCAGTGTAGATTTCCCTTTTCCGTTGGCGCCGATCAATGCTATTTTATCACCACGGTCTATCTCGATAGAGGAATTTTTAATGATGACATTATCGCCAAACGATTTGGCAACGTCTTTCAATTCCACCAGTACCTTGCCCGGCGTTTTATCTACCCTGAAGTTGATCTTTATATTCGGTCTTTCTATCTCTGCTTCTTCAATGCGTTCGAGTTTGTCTAATTTTTTGATCAGGCTTTGTGCCATCGCTGCTTTGCTGGCTTTGGCCCTGAACCTTTCGATCAGTCTTTCATTCTGGCGGATATAGTCCTGCTGGTTTTCATAAGCCTTCTGCTGCATCTCGATGCGGATGGCTTTTTCTTTTTCGTAATAATCATAATTGCCGGTATAGATATGCAGTTGCTGCTGGTACAGCTCGACGATCTTTGTCACCATCCGGTTCAGGAAATATTTGTCATGGCTCACAATCACCACCGATCCCTGGTAATGCTGTAAATATTTTTCCAGCCATTCGATAGAAGGAAGATCAAGGTGATTGGTCGGTTCATCCAGTAACAACAGATCAGGCTGCTGCAGGATCATCTTTGCCAGCAACACTCTCATTCGCCATCCACCGCTGAATTCTTTATAAGGCCGGCCGAGATCCTCATTGGCAAAACCTAGTCCCTGCAATACCTCTTCCGTCCGGTGATGAATATTGTATCCGCCCAATGTTTCCAGTTCATGGAGGCGGTCCGTATATTCATGCAATGTCTTCTCATCGCCTGTTCTCTCCAGTTCCTTGCCTATCTCTTCAATTTCCTTTTCCAATTGTAAAACCCTTTCGAATGCGCCTAACGCAACCTGTAAGATGGAATCGTTGGTATCGAAACTCAGCAGGTCCTGGTGAAGATACCCGATGGAAGTGCTGCGGCTTCTTTCCACGGTACCCGCTGAAGGCAGGTATTCGCCTACCAATAATTTCAGAAGGGTGGATTTACCGGTTCCATTATAACCAATAAGGCCGATTCGTTCTCCCGGCTGTATATGCCAGGTGGCTTCTTCCACAATTGCCCTTGCGCCAAATTCAAATGTTACGTTTTGTAATCCTGCCAGCATTAGATTCTTCTTTTAACAAACTGCAAAAATAATGGATTAGCACTTGCCGGGAATGCCGATTATCTTTGCCTGAAATTGTTAAAGCTGCATGAAGAAGATCTTAGCTGTCCTTAGCATTTTGCTATTGTTATTTGTCGGATATATATGGTTCTTTTATTTCCGTGGCCGAAAAAGCCTTGATAAGGGCCCAAAACCCAAACCTATAGCCGTAAGTAAGCATACCCCTGGCTTTAACAGTTCTGCCGATTCTGTTTTGAATGCCTATTATAGTATGACAGAAGCATTCGTGAACTGGGATACAGCGGCTGTAAATAAAAATGCAGCCGTGTTAAAGATGACATTGGATAATCTCCGTGTGAGTGATCTGCAAAAGGATACAGTGATCTATGAAACATCACTTTTGTTTCTGGAGAATGCCAAAACAGAGACAAATAATATTCTGCAACAGGCGTCTATAGATAAAAAAAGAGAAGCGTTGAATAACCTGACGGATAACCTGCGTACGCTTTTTATTACAGTGAAGTACGACCAGGGAAAGATATACTACCAGGAATGCCCGATGGCATTTAACAATGGACAAACGCCGGGCTATTGGCTGAGCCCTGTCAAGGATGTCAGGAATCCTTATATGGGTATTAAGCACCCGGAGTATAAAGACAAAATGCTGGAATGCGGGGGGCCAAAAGATACGATCAACTTTATCCAGGCCGATACCACATCAGCGAAGTAAGTTCAGGAAATGAATGGGAACGGCAGTTTTTACAGTTTACCCATCAACACAACGATTTTCCGGTTATTCATACTCCTGGGCGTTTCAAGCAAAAGGCTTTTATCGCCGATGCCTTCAACGATATACGTGTAGGTGACTTTTGTGGCAGGGCCATCGCCGAATTTTAAATCTTCATCAACGTAGGATACTCTGAGTTTGATACCGGGACGATCCTCTTCACCTGTTACATCATCCACAGCATAAGTCCCCGTGTATGTTTTGTCTTTATAGGTTACAGTTACGGCAGTGTCGTTGCTGAAGTCCAGTTGCAGCGTCCTGGTATCATCATCGATACCTTTTTCAAACTTATCGCCGGCTTTTGGCTCCAGCCATTCAATGGTCTTGTCATCTTTGAAAGGGCTATGTGTACCGGCTTTTTCCGTTTTATAATTTTTCCCCTTTAATTCATCCTGCACTGCCTTAATAGAAGCAGGTGCTCCAGGCAAAACAACTGTTCCCGGTTTGGAGGAACAGGAATTGAGAATAGCCAGCATGATTACTATTAAACGTATTGATACCTGTCGCATGGTTAAAAAAATAAATAAGTGATCGATTGACTATGTAAAAATCTGGTTTGACATACGAATTAAAAATACCCGGAGCATGGTATTTCCTTTTTTGTGTAGTTATCCTGTCGTTTATCAGTTTCCTGCTATGTGAAAGACTAACATCATTACTTCCCTCCCCAAAAAATTACACACATGAGAAAACCGGTATTCCCTTTTTGTTTCTGTTCTTATTACCATTGTATCCGCCCGGGAGAAAATTGACCTTGAAATAGTGAATAAGATCAGGAATGAAGGACTGAGCAATTAGAAGGTGATGAATATTGCCTTTTATCTTACGGATGTCCCGGTCCGTAGCTTACAATTCACCGGGCTATGATGGGGCTTCTAACTGAACTGGGCTGTCAGTGAATTAAAAAATTGGGATGGGAGAACATTATGCCGGAGCCCTGGGGCGAATTCGGGAAAAGCTGGGATCTGCAGAAAAGTCATGTGGCCATGACGGCAATTCTCGGAATACAAACAGGGAACCTGTAAGACAACGGTGAAGTTAGAAGTTCCGCTGCAATCCGGCGTGAACCGGGAGAAGGAAGCCGGGCCCAAAGGAAGTAAATTTTCCGGCTTCCAAAAATTGCGGTAACTTAAATTATTCTTTCCCCAAATGCCAAAGACTCTCTTATGAGAAAGGCTCTCTTCCTGCGGGTCATGCTCGCTTGCAGTTTCATCCTGGTTATTGATCGCATGCCTGCGAAAGCCAGTTTTTCCCCGTTTCCTCCCGAGCCCTGGCAACAATTAAAACTTAGTGAATTCATAAAGCTCAAACCAGTTGCATTCGGGCAACAGGCAGGACGGCGTTTAAACCTGCTCCAAAAGTTTTCATTTGGAATTTTGAAACAAAAGATGAAAAAAACGCTGCACCGCAAAGGGGATCAGACCGTAGGTGAATTCCTTGCCACGAATCGTCACCGCTACAAATGGTGGTATATCGTTCTTATCATTGGCCTCGCTATATTAATGGTGATCGTTTTTATCAATGTAATCAGGTTGGGATCCTGAAAAAAACTGATCGAAGCGCTATATCCCGGAAAAAGTAAGAGAAGAATTCGCATGGCAAAAAGTTTGAATAAATAATTGAAGGGCGATATAAATGAGAGATTCGAACGGGGTACGCAAATACCCGCATCATGGTATTTAGGTTTTTCTGCATAATTATTCAGTCATTCATCCATTTCCCTGCGATATGAAAGGATAAAATCCTTACTTTCCTTCCCTAAAAATTACACACATGAGAAAAACCGGTATTTCTGTTTTATTTCTATTCATTGTTGTTCTTGTATCAGCCCAGGAGAAAATGGACCTGGAGATGATGAATAAGATCAGGAGCGAAGGGCTGAACAATTCAAAGGTGATGGACATCGCTTTTTATCTTACCGATGTCAGTGGTCCCCGGCTCACTAAATCTCCCGGCTATGACAGGGCGGCCAACTGGGCCATCAGCGAATTAAAAAAATGGGGGCTGGAAAACGCCATGTTGGAACCATGGGGTGAATTTGGCAAAAGCTGGGATCTTCAGAAAAGTTATGTAGCCATGTCAGCACCCTATTATCGCCCATTGATCGCATTCCCTAAGACATGGACAAAAGGGACCAATGGCCTTCAGAATGTTGAGGTCATGCTGATCACTGCAAAAGATTCTGTTGAACTGGAGCAATACCGCGGCAAACTAAAAGGAAAGATCCTGATCATGAACAGAACAGATACCCTGAAACAAAGTTTCAAAGCAGATGCCAGTCGTTATACTGATGAGGAACTGCAAAAAATGGCTGAAGCCAAACCGCAGCAGCCACGTCAGCCAAGCGGCGATACGGCAGAAGCCCGCCGGCGTCGTGAACAGTTTCAACGTTTGCAGGGCCCTGCTCAATTATTAAACAAATTAAAAGAGATTGCCGACAAAGAAGGCGCAGTGGCTGTATTGAGCATGAGCCCGAGAGGTCATGAAGGCACTTTGTTTGTGCAGGGAGGCGGTGCGTATTCGCCAACATCCCCGGATAATTTTTTAGATATCATGATCGCTTTTGAAGATTATATGAGCATCTGTCGCTTATTGAGAGCCGGGGTGCCGGTAAAAATTGAAGCGGATGTGAAAACAGCTATCAACGCAAAGGATACAAAAGGGTATAATGTCATAGCGGAAATAAAGGGGACCGATCCCTCTTTAAAAGATGAAATAGTCATGCTGGGCGGTCATCTCGATAGCTGGCAGGGCGCAACCGGTGCAACAGATAATGCTGCAGGCTGCTCAGTGATGATGGAAGCTATCCGGATATTAAAGACACTTGGTGTAAAGCCACGTCGTACTATCAGGATCGCTTTATGGAATGGAGAAGAGCAGGGTTTACTTGGTTCAAGAGGATATGTTAAGAATCACTTTGCCGATCCGGCTACTATGGAACTGAAGCCTGAACATGCCAGGTTCTCTTCTTATTTTAATATTGATAACGGCACAGGTAAAATAAGAGGTATTTACCTGCAGGGAAATGAAAAGGTAAAAGACATATTTGCCCAGTGGCTGCAGCCTTTTAATGACCTTGGCGCCAAAACGATCACCATCTCTAATACGGGCGGTACGGATCACCAATCGTTTGATGCGGTCGGTTTGCCTGGTTTTCAATTTATTCAGGACCCGATTGAATATGATACCCGGACGCATCACACCAATATGGATTCATACGATCACCTGATTGCCGATGATATGAAGCAGATAGCGACTATTGTAGCGGCATTTGTTTATAATGCTGCTCAGCGTGATGAAAAACTGCCGAGAAAGGAATTACCGAAACCGAGAGAAGGGAATCAGCGGGGATTCTAAAACCTGTTTTCCGCAAAGGGGCCGCTACGTATATGAAGAGGATTTCAGTGCGTAGCGGTCTTTGTGTTTTTATAATGTAAGGTCATTTTGGCTTTTCGTAGATAAACCTGACCAGCGCATTCTTTTTATCATCAGAAGTAAGATACAGTTGATAACGCTTGTCGCCAGCGTTGACGATCATTAATGCGGTGTTGGGTGGAATGGTTCCCAGGTTTTCCCCTACCATGATCACTTCCTGCTGTTGCCTTCTCAGGTCAATTTTCAGGTACGTAGTGATAGGGCTTGCTTTCAGCATCTGGCGGGAAACGACCGGGCTTCCGTTCACATACACAGAAATGGTATCACCGTCGATCTGGCCGTTATCATAAAAATCAAGTTTGATAGAACCGGTATCCACGAAGATCTCTTTGACCAGTTCATTCTTTCTTATTTCAAGGATGGGGGGTAAGGATGGTTTGAATGCAGACTGCTGGATACGGGTCATTACGATGGTGCCGGGCGGGCATATGCTTTTATTGTCCATTGTCTTTCCGGTCCAGGAACCCCGCAGTTGTTCTTCCCTGCCATCTGTATGAAAACTGAGCGTATATCTTTTGATACAGGGGATACAATCGGGCGGAATATGGAAGGTGGCCACTTTCAGTTCGTCAATGATCATGCTTTTGGCCGTCGTGTCATACACGCCTTCAAATACTTCCCTTACGTAATTGGAGGTGTCCGAGTAATGATAAGAGGTGCCTAATATCTTAGTACCGCTTATCTGAATTTGCAGCTCGATGTTATAAACCGGAAAACAGCCTCCGGGCTCCATAACGAGTTTACCTTTCCAGATACCATTAATATTCTGCGCTCCGGCAAAGAAAAATGTGGAAATAAGTAAAGCTATAATCAGAATCCGCTGCATGAATATTCAAAATAGAAGAAAATGTCCGAAGCCTGCAAAAAAATTACAGTAACGGTCAAATTTCCCTACAATAAGTCGCTGGCAAAATCATTATGGTTGCGCTGGCTTTTGGTACCTGAACCTGACCAGCGCATTTTTTTGTTCGGTAGAGGTAATACGGACGTCAAATCGTTGGTCGCCGGCTTCTACTACCATCAGCGATGTATTAGGCGGAATGCGGCCAAGGTTCTCGGCTACCATTACCAGCTCATGAATTTCGTCCTCATTATCCATTCTCAATTTGACTATGATAGGGGTAGCACTGAGCCTTTTGCTGGACACTAATAATTTTTTGTCGTAGAATATCGAGATCGTGTCATCATCTATTTCTCCGTTGTCATACAATTTTACGGTCACATCGGGGTCATTCACCACCAGTGATTTCATCAATTCATTCTGCCTTTCCTTTAAAACGGCCGGGGTTATGACCGGAGGTTTTACGGTAGTTTTTACCAGGGGCAGAGGATCATTTTTTACAGTTGTATCCTTCTTGCTATCCCGTGTAATGGTCGTTTTTACAGTTGCCGTTTCTTTTTTTACAGGAGCAGTAGTTTTATTTGTCACCGGTGGGCGTTTAATGACAACAGGAGCCGTCCTTTTGGTGGTAGTGTCTTTAGAAGGGGGCACATTCGTTTTGACCAACGGTGTTACCGTACCCTTTTTGCGCAGAAAAGGTTCTATATAAAAATCAGAGGTTTCTACCTTACGTAAATGAACAGTGCCGCCGCCGCAATCTCCCCATTCGTAAGGATTGGGACGGCCTTTTACTTCATATTTGCCCAGGTATGTTCCTTCAAGGAATTCCTCTTTACCTGATTTGCTGTAAACCAGGTTATATTTCATAATGCAAGTAAGGCCGCCGGGATTTACCAGTTCTACTGTTTTTATTTCCTGGATGCGCAGGCTTTGTGAGGTCTTTACAAAGTTACCGGTCATGGTTGCTTTGCCATAGAAACGGATATCATCCTGCCATGAATAAGATACGCCGGTTGCTGAAAAACTACCATCGGCATTTTGTTTCACCTGAAACTCCAATCTGTAATGCTGACCGTCTTCCGATTTGAAATAGCCTTTCCAGATACCTGTTACATTCTGGGAAAAAGCATTAACTGAAATACTACAGGTAAGAATTAAAGCAAGCAACCAACTCTGTCGTTCTGTCCGTTTCATTACAGGTTCAAAACTAACGAATAAGTTCGTATTGATGAATTTGGCTGCCGGAAAGGGTTTGTTAATTTTGAGAATGACACTTGCCCGGTCTGAGAACTATAAAATAGCTGCCTGCCACGTAAAAAATGAATCTGAAAAATAAATACGCCTCATTGCTGATCATTATGTTCTTATCTCAGGAAGGTAAGGCGCAATATACATACCAAACCGCCGTACTTCTCCATAAGCTCGATTCTATACGCAGCAGTTCTTCTGTGGCAAAATATTTTGCAGATATTTATTTTGCAACCACAGCAAATGCTGTACTTTATTTTTCCAATGCCGATACAAGTGTGCAGAAAATGATGGGAAGGATGGAACTCCGGTTTGCTGATTATTTTTTACGGTCTGCTGATGCGCATGAAAAGAAATTACCCATACCCGGGGAATGGAAAACTTATTATGCGGATAAAAATGCCTCCTCTCTCAGGTATATTCTTTTTGGTATCAATGCCCATATCAACGGGGATATATGGCAGGCGCTGACCAACGAGTTCTCCAAAGAAGAGATACAGGAATTGAAACCTCATTATTTTGCTTATTATCAGCAATTACTCCGGGAGTACCGGCTTGTTTATGATCAGGCATTCATACGAAGTAAACGGCTCAGGGTCCTTCATACCATTAGTTTTGGTATGGATGAACTGTATGGGAAAATAATGCTGAAACGCTGGCGAAAAAGGCAGATGCAGCTTGCCGAATTGTATTTTGACGATAAGCCTTTATTTGACAAAAAGCTGAAGAGACTCCGTAAAAAAATGGACCGCCTTGATGACCTGATCAGGCGAAATACCTGAAAGACGAATTATTTACTACTGCCATTATAATCGGTCAGAGTTTGTTAATTTTGCCAGCCCTAAAAGCTGGTTACCAGTTGCCTGTTACCGGTTACCGGTTTTTAGCATTCTGAAAAATGTTTTTATTAAAAATTTCGGGGCAAGTACTGGTGACCCGAAACAATTAACTGGCAACCAGAAACAGAAAGATGATACATATTACTTTACCGGACGGAGCTGTCAGGCAATATGAGAAAGGTGTCACAGCATTAGATGTTGCTAAATCCATTTCGGAAGGCCTTGCAAGAAAAGTACTGGCGGCAAATGTGAACGGACAGGTATGGGATGCCGGCAGACCCATTAATGAAGATGCTTCATTAAAATTGCTTACATGGACGGATACAGATGGAAAAAGCACATTCTGGCATTCCTCTGCTCACCTGATGGCGGAAGCAGTCGAATCTTTATTTCCAGGTGTAAAATTCTGGGTGGGGCCACCTGTAGAGAATGGCTTTTACTATGATATGGATCTTGGTGACAAAAAGATGTCCGAAGAAGATCTCATAGCCCTGGAGAAAAAGATGAATGAACTGGCAAAGAAGAACAGCACTTATGTGCGGAAAGAAATACCCAAAGACGAAGCCGTCAGGTATTTTACGGGAAAGGGAGATGAGTATAAACTTGACCTGCTTGGCGGGCTGAAGGATGGGGAGATCACCTTTTATACACAAGGCAATTTTACTGATCTCTGCCGTGGGCCGCATATCCCTAATACGTCTTTTATCAAGGCTATCAAGTTAACCAGTATTGCCGGCGCTTACTGGAAAGGCGATGAGAAGAATAAAATGCTTACCCGTGTTTACGGCGTGACATTCCCGTCACAGAAGGAATTAGATGAGTACCTGCAGATGCTGGAAGAAGCGAGGAAAAGGGATCATCGCAAACTGGGTAAAGAGCTAAGCATATTCACCATGGATGATGATGTAGGACCGGGGCTTCCCCTGTGGTTACCGAATGGTACGATCATCATTGAGGAACTGGAAAAATTAGCAAAAGAAACTGAACTGGCAGCAGGGTATAAAAGAGTAGTGACCCCGCATATTGCCAAGGAAAGTATGTATCTCACCAGTGGTCACCTGCCTTATTACCAGGATAGCATGTACCCGCCGATGGAACTGGAAGGGCAGAAGTACTACCTGAAGGCTATGAACTGTCCGCACCATCACAAGATATTTGCAGCAGAACCGAAGAGTTATAAAGATCTTCCGTTGCGCCTGGCTGAATACGGCACTTGTTATCGTTATGAACAAAGCGGTGAGTTATTTGGTTTGATGAGGGTGCGCTGTCTGCATATGAACGATGCACATATCTACTGTACCAAAGAGCAATTCTATGAAGAATTCAAGGCCGTGAACGATATGTACATCAAATATTTCAAAATATTTGGAGTGGATAAATACGTGATGCGATTGTCACTGCATGAGCCTTCCAAACTCGGTAAGAAATATGTGGATGAACCAGAGTTATGGAAAGAAACAGAGGAGCTTGTCAGGGATGTACTGATCAAAACGAATACACCGTTTGTTGAAGTACAGGATGAAGCTGCCTTCTACGGTCCGAAGATAGATGTGCAGATATGGAGTGCTATCGGCCGCGAATTCACATTGGCGACCAACCAGGTTGATTTTGCACAGGGCAGGAGGTTCAAGCTGGAATTCACGAACCAGGACAATAAGGCTGAAACACCTTTGATCATTCACAGAGCTCCGTTGGGTACACACGAACGGTTTATCGGCTTTTTGCTTGAGCATTATGCAGGCAAATTCCCGGCTTGGCTGGCCCCGGTACAGGTAAAAGTGCTGCCGATCAGCGATAAGTTTCTGGATTATGCCAAAACAATTTCGCAAAAGCTGAAAAAAGCTGATATTCGTGCAGAGGTTGATGACCGTAACGAAAAGATCGGAAAAAAGATCCGCGACACAGAGTTAATGAAAGTGCCTTATATGCTGGTAGTAGGAGAAAAGGAAATGAATGAAAACAAAGTGGCGGTGAGAAGGCAGGGCAAAGGAGATGCGGGGATAAAAGATGTGGATGAGTTTTTGAAAGACGTAAAAACAGAGATAGAAGAAAGAAGAAGTGAATAATAAAGCCTCATCTCCTGTATGAGGAATTTCAGAATAAAAAACAATTGCTCTCCTTCAGGGGCGGGGGCTTAACCAAAAACAGTAAATGGCAGTACCACAAAAACCCGGCGGCGGGTTCAACAGGCCACCAGGACAAGGCGGTTTTCAAAGACCCGGCGGCGGTGGCGGTTTTAACAAAGGCGGATTCAACAGGGGCAGGTTTGCTCCCCGCAAAGAAGCAGAACATCGCATCAATCAATTCATCAGGGCTCCGCAGGTTCGTCTTGTAGGCGATAATGTAGAAGTAGGTATCTATTCCATCCAGGAGGCGCTGAAGATAGCGCAAGAGCAGCAGCTTGACCTGGTGGAGATATCTCCGACAGTAGATCCACCTGTTTGCAAGGTGATCGATTATAACAAATTCCTTTACGATAAGAAGAAGAAGGAAAAAGAAATGAAGGCCAAAAGCAAGGTCTCTGAAGTAAAAGAGATCCGCTTTACGCCGAATACAGATGACCATGACTTTGACTTTAAGGCAAAGCATGCTGAAGGCTTTTTGAAAGAAGGCAATAAAGTAAAGGCTTACGTTCAATTTAAAGGTCGTGCCATACAATTCCAGGAAAGGGGACAACTACTGTTGCTGAAGTTTGCTGAACGGCTGGCTGAGGTCGCTGTTCTGGAGAACATGCCCAAGATGGAAGGCAGAAGAATGCTGGCCATGTTTGCCCCTAAGGGTAAAAAGAAAGCATAAAAGAACCCATTTTTATAAAACCGTTCCATAAAAGGAGCGGTTTCTTATTTTGTCCCTTGTCTCTTCCCAAATATAAAAACTAAAATCATTGACAATGAGAAAGACAACTCCTTTGCTGATTATTGCTTTTGTATTGTTTATTTCATCCTGCAAAACAGCAGATAACCAGGTGCCTGAAATAGCAGCAGATTTCTGTAAATGTATCTCCGTGCTGGAAAAGGACATGAGCAAAGCTACTGTAGATGTGATCAGCCGTGCTGCAGAAGCTGCCGACCCTGAACAAGCCATGGAAAAGGCGATGGAAGGAATGAGCGAGGAGGATAAAATGAAAGTAGCCATGGAAATGGTAGGCATGAGTAAACTGGACGATGCGTCTTCGGAGGTAGGCCGCTGTATGAAGGACGTGGAGAAAAAATATGACAAAAGCTACACCTTCAATGAAAAGAAATTTGGCGAAAAGATCATCAAAGAACTGGAATCAAAAAATGGGTGCGGTCTCACCGCTGCGATCATGAAACTCGGATTGAAGGTGGAAAGCAAGGAAAAAAAGGATTAATATCCTGACGGATCTATTTACTTATTCATCACGGGTTTTCTGCCATTGGTAACAAAAGCGCCTTTGTTATAATACCTAACGGGCACTTTAACTAAATTGAGCTGATAAAATATTGATACAAATGCACAGAACTTTTCTTTGCCTTAAATGGATGCTCACTGTTCATACAGTCTTTGTCTGTCTTTCTTCCTATGCACAACCGAGGGTTGATACGACAAGATTTCCGGGTAATGGTTTTAATGGAAGGGGTTCAACAGGCCCCAGGCCTTACAAAGAAGTGATCACTAATAAAACGATCAGCGATGCAGGGTTGTTCCTCGTTCACAAGGTAGAAGACAAATACTATTTTGAAATTCCTGACTCATTGCTCGGCAGAGAGATATTGGTGGTCAATCGTATCTCCAAAGCGGCTGCCGGTATGCGCATTGGCGGTTTTTTCGGATACGCCGGGGATAATATCGGACAGAATGTAATACGATTTGAAAAAGGCCCGAACAATAAGGTCTTTCTGCGTAGCCTGTCTTTTGCAGAATATACTAAGGACAGTACATCCCCCATGTTCACGGCGGTAAACAATTCAAACATTCAGCCCATTGCTGCTTCCTTTGATGTTAAATCACCCGGAAGAGATTCCACCGGCGTTGTTATTGATGTGACAGATTATATTGGGGGAGATAATGATGTGCTTCATTTCAGCAGCGGTGCCAAAAGTAATTTGAGGATATCGGCGTTGCAGGCTGATAAATCATACATCACGTCTGTCAGGTCTTATCCCATAAATATTGAGATCAGGACAGTAAAAACTTACAGCCGGTCTCCGGCTGTTCAGTCGGGCGGCTTTAGCGGTGGTGTTGTATCAGGTGGCGGCAATTTTACTGTAGAGCTGAATAGCTCAATGGTCATTTTACCGAAAAAACCCATGCAGCCAAGATACTTTGATCCGAGGGTTGGCTACTTTGCCACTGGTTATACAGATTATGACCTGAATCCGCAGGGAGTAAAATCAGTGGTAATGGCACAGCGATGGAGACTGGAGCCTAAAGAGGAGGATGTAGAAAAATATAAAAGGGGAGAAATGGTTGAAACAAAGAAACCCATCATCTTTTTTATTGATCCTGCTACTCCTAAAAAATGGGTGCCTTACCTTATGCAGGGTGTGAATGACTGGCAGATAGCCTTTGAAAAAGCGGGTTTCAAAAATGCGATAATTGCGAAAATGGCTCCTACTAAAGAAGAAGATAGCACCTGGAGTCTTGATGATGCCCGCAACTCTGCTATTGTTTATAAACCATCTGACATCGCCAACGCCAGTGGCCCGAGAATATGGGATCCGAGAAGCGGAGAGATCATAGAGAGTCATATCAACTGGTATCACAATGTAATGGAACTGCTGAGGGACTGGTATTTTGTACAATGCTCACCAGTGGATGCGAGAGCAAGGAAAATGATTTTTGATGATGAACTGATGGGGCAACTGATACGTTTTGTTTCATCACATGAAGTAGGCCATACTATTGGTTTGCGCCATAATTACGGATCGAGCTCAAGCGTTCCGGTAGAGAATCTCAGGAACAAAGCCTGGGTGGAGGCTAACGGACATACCCCGTCCATCATGGATTATGCCCGTTTCAATTATGTAGCACAACCGGAAGATAATATCAGTGATAAAGGTTTATATCCGCGTATCGGCGATTACGACAAATGGGCAATTGAGTGGGGGTATAAATTATTCCCGGCATATAAAAGTGCGGATGATGAAAAAGAGTCGCTTAATAAATGGGTGATCGAAAAATTAAAGGATAAGCGACTTTGGTTTGGTACGGAAACAAACCCCGATGATCCGAGGAGCCAGCGGGAGCAGGTAGGCGATGATGCCATGAAAGGAAGCATGTATGGTATTAAAAACCTGCAGCGTATCGTACCTAACCTGATGGAATGGACAAAACAACCCAACGAAGATTACGGCGGCCTCGGTCATATGTACAATGAAGTGACAAGCCAGTTCCAGATGTATATGAGCCATGTGGCAAAATACGTGGCCGGTATCATGGAAACACCTAAAAAGGTGGAAGAACAGGGTCCGGTGTATGAGATAGTTGCTAAGGCGAAACAAAAAGAGGCAGTTGATTTTTTGAACAGGAACTTGTTTACGACACCAGCATGGCTTCTGAAGCAGGATATTTTCGATAGAACAGGCTTGAGCGGTATTGCTGTGATCGGTGGTATGCAGGATAATATCCTGAGCCGTTTGTTTAATACACGTACGTTCAGTAAACTGATAGAAGCGGAAGCTATACCAGGAAATAATGCTTACCCGGTAACTGAATTCCTTACTGACATGAGGAGGGGAATATGGAGTGAACTGGCAGGGCGAAAACCCATCGATATCTATCGACGTAATTTGCAAAAGGCCTATGTCAATATACTTACAGGCATTCTGAATCCAACAGCGCCTGGCTCAACGACTGTCACCGGAGGAATAACGATAACGATTATTACCCCGGGAGGAGATAAGTCCGATGTAAAGAGTGTGGTAAGGGCACACCTGGCTTCTCTGCGGAGCGAAATAAACGTTGCCGCCGTAGGTATAGCTGATCCGATGAGTAAATTCCATTTGCAGGACGTTTCGCAAAGAATTGATAAAGCGCTGAATCCTAAAGATTAAACGGACTTATTTGACAATATTTTGCGGCGATAAGGAGTTGGGCCTAATACTCCTTTTATTTTATGTAAGCCTTTGCCGGTAATTCTTACAGCCTTATCTTTGCGACCCGTTAAAAACGGAAGTTCTTTTTATAAGCCTGATATAAAAGGGCTTTTTTTCCTGAAGAGGTTCGAAAAGGGTCCCCCGGTGGGGAACGCCTCAAAGGTGTAAAATTAATACTGGGTAAAATGCCTAAAGTAAAAACAAACTCCAGCGCCAAAAAACGTTTTAAAGTAACGGCGACTGGTAAGATCATGCATCAGAAGAGTTTCAAACGTCACATCCTGACGAAAAAATCCAAAAAGCGCAAACGTAACATGCGGAAAGATGGCGAAGTTGCAAAATCACATATCGATTTTGTAAAAAGACTTTTGCGTCTGAAGTGATCGCTTCCCGGGCTTAAACTTAACTTTTAACTCTTAACTAATTTAGATATGCCTCGTTCAAAAAATGCTGTCGCTTCCAAAGCACGCAGGAAAAAGATATTAAAGCAAGCCAAAGGTTTCTATGGCAAACGTAAAAATGTATTAACGGTTGCCAAGAATGTTGTAGAAAAGGGGATGACCTACATGTTCGTAGGCCGCAAACTGAAAAAAAGGGAATACCGTTCATTGTGGATTGCCCGTATCAATGCGGCAGTTCGTGCTGAAGGTCTGACCTACTCGGAGTTCATCAACAAACTGCAGAAAAAAGGTATAGAGCTGGATCGAAAGGTGCTGGCCGACCTGGCAATGAACAATCCGGATACGTTCAAGAGCCTGGTTGATTCAGTGAAATAAGATATTTTGCAACTAGTCAAAAGCCGTACTGGAATTCCAGTACGGCTTTTTTGTTTGTGCAATTTATCGTTTCTGATTTTCAAAAAAAGATATAGCCCCATTCATTGCTGCCTGCAGGATGATCTTTTTAGCCCCATTGGAGAGGACAGCAAAGTAGGAGTCACGGTCCTCAAACGGGGTTGCGAACAGGAACATATCTGTATCATTGTATTCATTATCATCAAACAGGATCACTTTTTCAATGGCGTAGCCCGGATAATGTTTGTGAATATAATTGAGGGACCTGGCCGGCAAATCAGCTATCGCCACCGTAGTGGTGATGCCTACCAGTTCGTTATCCTGGTCGTAGTAAGCAGTTTTGTTTGTACCGTTATCATTAAAGCTTGCTTCAGTAAAATAATCTCCTTTTGTCCATGTTATATGGGTTGCACCCGGAAAATCTGTTTGAAATGCAGCTTTTGTAAACAGACTGGGGGTATGGAGCCAGGCAAGTTTTCTTTCATCTCTTTTTTCTTCCCTGATCTCCTTACGGTTGCTTTTCTTAGTAAGACCTTTGCCAGCGTAGGCTGAAATAAACAGGCCTGTGACTGCGATCAGCAGAATTGTCGTTAACATCTTTTTCATAGTTTTTATTTTTGAGTGATAGACAATAGTTGACAATACTAAGACGGAAAAACCCATGATTGTCTTTTAAAGCAAACCGCCGGTTAACCACGGCTTAACGGATGTTAAGAAAAGTGGCTCCCCGGTGATCCGACTGGGGTTAAAAAAATCTGCCCGGAATATGTCAATCTTATATTTTTGCACACATTAAAGAAATACCGTGGCACAACCGAATAACCCGCTAATGACCAATTCTTACCATGACCTGGTGAACCAGACATTCAATTTTCCGCAGGAAGGTTTTGAGGTAGAGGATGGTTATTTATCCTTTAATGGTCTTGATCTGAAAGAGCTTATTGCCAAATATGGCACCCCGATGAAGCTCACCTATCTTCCTAAGATCGGTATGCAGATCAAAAAGGCGAAGACCATGTTTGCGAATGCTTTCAAAAAACACCGGTATGAGGGTAAGTATTTTTATTGCTACTGTACCAAAAGCTCCCATTTCTCATTTGTGGTGGAAGAGGCCTTGAAAAGCGACATTCATCTTGAAACGTCCTATGCCTACGATATAGAGATCATCAAGAAGCTTTACGAAAAGAAAAAGATATCTAAGGATATTCATATTATCTGTAACGGGTATAAACAGAAAGGTTACACACGCAGGATTGCCAACCTGCTGAATTCCGGTTTTCAGAATGTGATACCGGTGCTGGATAACAAAGACGAGTTAAAAGAATATGCAAAGACGGTCAAAGGGCCTTTCAAACTGGGTATCCGTGTAGCTGCTGAAGAAGAGCCTACGTTTCCCTTTTATACATCCCGTTTAGGCATCAGGGCAAAAGATATACTGGAATTCTATGTGGACAGAATTGAAGGGTATGAAAGTAAATTCCAGTTGAAGATGCTTCACATTTTCCTGAACAAGGGGATCAAGGATGATATCTACTATTGGAGTGAGTTGAACAAGATCATAAACCTGTATTGCCAGCTGAAAAAAATATGCCCTGAACTGGATTCGATCAATATTGGTGGCGGATTTCCTATCAAGCATTCACTCGGGTTTGAGTACGATTACCAGTTTATGATCAATGAGATCGTCGGTAATATCAAGGCAGCCTGCAAGAAAGCCAAAGTGCCGATGCCGAATATTTATACCGAATTCGGAAGTTATACAGTGGGGGAGAGCATGGCTCACATATACAGTGTCATTGGTGAAAAAGTGCAGAATGACAGGGAAACCTGGTATATGATCGATTCCTCTTTCATCACTACATTACCGGACACATGGGGGATCGGGGAAAAATTCCTGATGCTGCCTATCAATAAATGGGATGCGGATTACCAAAGGGTCGTTTTAGGCGGCATCACCTGCGACAGCCATGATTATTATGATTCAGAAGAACATATCAATGAAGTATTTCTTCCTAAAATAAATAACGGAGAACCTCTTTATGTTGGTTTCTTTCATACAGGAGCTTACCAGGACCAGATAAGCGGTTACGGAGGTATCAAACACTGCCTTATCCCTTCACCGAAACATGTTATTGTGGGCTATGATCGAAATGGAAAGCTAACCGACTGGGTGTATGCCAAACAGCAGACAGCACAGAGTATGCTGAAAATACTTGGATACACGAAGTAATTACAGGAATAACCGGAAGAAAAAGGACGAGCTGCTTTTGCCCGTCCTTTTTATGGCTTTACCTTCTGCCGTGTCTTCTGTAGTTGTGATAACGTCTCCAGTCATTATACTGGCCGTGCCCGTAATAGGATCTGTTCATGTACCTCCTGTCAAGATAATAGCGGTTGCCATAACCCCGCCAATAAATAAAACCGTTTGGGGCCCTGTAATAGTACATTCCGTTAGGATGCCTCATTATGACAAGGCCCGGAGACGGGCCGATTATAAGGGATATGCTCGTTTGCGGCCTGGGAGGATAGTGCCTGACCTGGTAATCACGACCTCGACCGCAACTGACGATCACTACCGCAACAGATAGTATAGCTACCGCTTGTAAAATTCCTGCTCGTTTCATAATGAATGGTTTTATTTTCAGACGGCAATTCGTTGACCAAAGGATGACAAAAACTGTTAACATGCGTTATTTTTTAATACCCTTAACATTCCTTTTTTTTACCACAACTCTTGATGCGCAGCATGCAGAAGATTCGGTAAGGACCGTTGTCAACAATCTTTTTACAGCCATGCGAAATGCTGATGCGGGTTTATTCAAAAGTGTTTTCGGAGATAGTGCCGTCATGCAAACGATCAGCAGAACACGAGAGGGGAAAACTATTGTGGTGAATGAAAGTATTGCTGAATTCGCAGAATTCATCAATAAGCTGAAAAAAGATTCTGCAGATGAACGTATAACATTTGAGACAATAAAAATAGATGGTCCCCTGGCGATAGTATGGACACCGTACCAATTCTATCATAATAGTAAATTCAGCCATTGCGGGGTCAATTCATTTCATCTTGTCCGGTTTAATGGTATCTGGAAGATCCAATACCTGATCGATACCCGCCGCAGGCAGGATTGCCGGTAGTTATTTCTTATTCAGCCGGTATTTCTTATTCACTTTTGGGCTGTTGAAATACTTATTCAGCTCTTCTTCAGTCATGCCTTCGGTTATTTCGATGGGTACATCTATCAGTTGTAACTGGCTTTGCTTCAGCTCGTCTTTCAGCTTATTGGTCTTAGTAACAATGGCCGGGTCTTTTTCCCCCACCAGCGAATAATCATTCAGCATATAATCCAGGCGTTTGATCGAGGATCGTATCAAAGATGCCTGATTCTGCTCGATATTTTTGTTGGGTGCAGTAGCTTCCTTTACAGGTACTAACGCAAGCCCCACGCTTGGTAATATCTTACCGGTATTTTTGGCCGACTCACTATTGCCGGCAGTAGTAAGAATAGTTCCTGACAATGCAGTGGACGCAGAAGTAAGATCAAACGATGTTCTTGTGTTTTTTGTTTTCTTCAATTTTCTATCCAGTTGAAGAAAAGTGTATTTCAGGCGAAGAACATAGCTCTTAATATTATTTATTACCATATCATACTCCTTTTTGGCAAAAGGATAATTCAGTGCATCTTTTACAATAATGCGGACATTAGCAGTATCTCTTATTTTGAATTTTGTTGAACCGATAAAACTCAGGTTCAGAATTTTGACCTTTGCTGAATCAGTTTCTTTTACAAAATCAAAAGGTGGCGTCCAGTTGAATTCTTCATTGCAGGCTTTTATCAGCGTGAAGTCGTGTATGGTTATGTTGCTGGAAAAAAGAATATCCTCGATGGGAAAGTTGCCTGCCTCACACTGAACTTTGAATGATACCTGTTCGCCTTCTTCCACGGTAAGGGTGGATGTTACTGTTGGTTTTAACTTAGGTAATATGACCTCTGTGTTATAAAATACCAATGTAAAACTCGTATCCACTTTTTCCTTTGCATCAGCCAGGTTTTGTACTCCGATCTTTACTGTATACTCCTCATCATATTTTAATTTACCGGAAAGAAAAAATGATTTTTCTGCTTTAAAAGTCAACAATCCGTTGTCTTTATTGATCTTAAGGCCAACCGGTGAATTCTTCAGATACCAGTAGTACTTTTTTTCATCTTTATTGATGGCAAGCTGATAAGATAGCATGGAGTCAACATGCAGTGTAAAGTAAGGATTGAGGTTGGTGATACGGAGACTGGTGTCAGGCTGCTGCGGGATTACAGAATCAACCACCGGCCTAGTGGTGTCTGCGACTTCCTGTGCATGGCTAACTGAAACGATCAACGAAATGAATGAGATCAGCAGGGTATGTTTTCTCGGCATATCTGGATAATTGGTAAAACGCTGGCAAAAATACCGGATTTTATATGGTTTGTTAAAAAAGAAACCCCGTCGTAGAAACGACAGGGTGTAAACCAAAACCAACTGCTTATGAGAAAATTCTTGAATTATGTTTACCTGTTGCCAGGATCGAATTACTGTATGCTTATTTGTTTAGACGCTGGTTTGACTTCTTCCTTTTTGGGAAGGTTTAATGTTAAGACACCATTAACATATTTAGCTTCTATGGCAGCAGCGTCAATCTTTTCGTCTAAGGTAAATGACCTCTTAAATGAACGATGCGAATACTCCTTCCGGATCTCTTTTTCATTCTCATTCTTTATTTCCTCTTTCTTTTCCGCAGAAATAGTGAGGATATCATTCTCCAGGTTTACTTTGAAATCTGCCTTATCAAATCCGGGTGCAACCAGGTCGAGGTTGTAACTTTTTTCGGACTCATTGATGTTTACCGGTACAAAACCGTTCCATTGTCCGGGCTGTCTGGGTTCATTTTTAAAAAAAGCCGGCATGTCGTTAAAAACTTCATCGAAGAAACTGTTGAAGCTTGATTCAAAAGGTCTGCGGTTAAACTTTACGAGTGTCATAGTATTATAATTTTATGGTTTGAAATTTTATCCGGGATGGTATTTTCAAACCATGTACCACCAGGTGTTTTGCCGTCAGTAATTCATTTTTGCTGCTATTTAGGAGACAAAATTTCCGAAATGAGATGCGTTGGCTGACAAAATTTCCTTTTAAGGCCGAATGAACTTTTTGGTTATTTTTGCGTTCATTTTAAAATCAAACAAATAATTATGTATCCTGCAGAGATTGTAATACCCATGAAAGAAGAGCTAACGGATAATGGTTTCGAAGAGCTTTTGACAACAGAAGAAGTAGAAGCACAGTTAGCTAAGGAAGGTACAACATTGGTGATGATAAATTCAGTGTGTGGGTGTTCGGCTGGTTCTGCTCGTCCGGGAGTACTGATGGCCGTTGCTAATGCTAATACCAGACCCGATTACCTGACCACCAGTTTTGCCGGTTTTGATATTGAAGCCGTGAGGACACTTCGGCAGCATTTGCTTCCCTATCCTCCTTCATCTCCTTCCATTGCCTTGTTTAAAAACGGACAATTGGTGCATTTTATCGAAAGGCACCAGATCGAAGGCAGGCCTGCTCAAATGATAGCCAACAACCTGATCGGGGCTTTTGAACAGCATTGCAGTGTAATGTCATAAAAAGCACAACTATTTTGAATACCTTCCTGTTTTACGACAGGAGGGTATTCTTTTTATCCGGCAATACTTCTAAGCAATAGTCTGTATATTCGCCAACTAACAAACCAACAATTCTTAATGTATCCTAACCTGCAATTTGCCTTTAAGGACATTTTCGGTGTTGACTGGCAATTTCTCCGTTTTGTTAACTCATTTGGTTTTTTTGTAGCGATATCTTTTATCCTGGCTGCAGTCTTTCTCACGATGGAGTTAAGACGAAAGAGCAAACAGGGTTTGCTATATCCGACTGAAATGCAGGTAATGGTAGGGCAGCCCGCCACTTTTGGTGAACTGTTGCTGAATTTTCTTCTTGGGTTTTTATTAGGGTATAAAATACTTGCTCTGTTCATTATGGACAATTCTGCAACGCAGGATCCGCAGGCATTTATTTTTTCGCCAATTGGAAGTTGGCCGGCAGGTATCATCCTTGGGTTACTATTCGCAGGCTTGAAATGGTATGATAAGAACAAGCAGAAACTTCCTAAACCTGAGAAAAGAACGGTCAGGATATGGCCGCATGACAGGGTAGGGGAAATGACCATACTGGCTTTGGTATTTGGCCTTATCGGCGCTAAGCTGTTTGATACGTTTGAAAACTGGGACACATTTATAAAAGACCCTTCTTCTATTTTTTCAGTATCCGGTCTTACCTTTTATGGCGGCCTTATTTGTGCCGCATTGGCCATTTGGTGGTATGCAAAAAAACACAAGATCGGCTTCTGGCATTTAAATGATGCAGCTGCACCCGCCCTGATGCTTGCTTATGCTACCGGAAGGATCGGTTGCCAGGTAGCAGGCGATGGCGATTGGGGGATTGCTAATACAAAACCCAATCCTTTTTCCTGGTTACCCGATTGGATGTGGGCTTATAAATACCCGCATAATGTAAATGAAGTTGACACTCCCATCCCCGGCTGTGTTGGCAAATACTGCTATGAATTAAAAGAAGCGGCTTTCCCAACTCCCTTCTATGAAACAGTTGTTTGCCTGGTGCTTTTCGTTATTCTCTGGTCTCTCAGAAAGAAGCTGAAAGTCCCGGGAACTCTTTTTGCCTTATATCTAATGCTTAACGGATTAGAAAGATTTTTTATAGAAAAGATCAGGGTAAATACCAGGATCAAATTGTTTGGTTTTCAACCAACACAGGCAGAAGTTATCTCTACTTTGCTGTTTCTTTCCGGCCTGGTACTCTGGGTTATTTTATACAGAAAAAGGAAGGCTACGGAATTGATCGGGAATAAGTAATTCACATTACCGGTCCAATTTTTTTATAAAAAGTATAATAGCCTGAAATACTCTTCCAGACTGTGTTTTCCCGGATTCAGGCAACAAACAAGCCTTATTGCCTGTTAAGATTTATACACAATGACTATGAGATTCCGGGATTGCGATGTATTTTTGCAGACGGACTCGGACGGTTCTATTTAACTACCCTTTTGCAACATTCTGCAAACAAAGACTGTCTATTATTCGTTGTCATTTAAATTGTTAGATTATTATGAGACAGCTCAAAATTGCTACACAGATTACGAACAGGGATTCCCAGGCAGTTGAAAAGTACTTGCAGGAGATTTCTAAAATTTCAATGATCACCCCGGAAGAGGAAACGACACTGGCACAGCGGATTAAGATGGGTGACCAGAAGGCTCTGGACAAACTGGTTCAGGCCAACCTTCGTTTCGTGGTTTCAGTAGCTAAACAGTACCAGCACCAGGGGTTATCCCTGAGTGACCTTATCAATGAAGGTAACCTTGGTTTGATCAAGGCGGCTCAACGCTTCGATGAGACGAAAGGGTTTAAATTCATTTCTTACGCGGTGTGGTGGATTCGTCAGTCAATCCTCCAGGCATTAGCTGAACAAGGAAGACTGGTTCGTTTACCTCAGAACAAGATCGGTACTTACAATAAAGCCAACAAGGCTTATATGGCTTTTGAGCAGGAACATGAAAGAGAACCGTCAACTGAAGAGTTAGCTGAGTTGCTGGAAATGAGTGAAACAGAGATCAACAATATTTTCCAGAGTAATACCCGCCACACTTCGCTGGATGCACCTGTGCATGAGGCAGAAGATGTTGCTATGGGTGATCTGCTCGAAGGAAGTGATGATACCGATGATGACGTGATGAAAGATTCGCTCAGAAATGAGATCCGCAGGGTACTGAAATCGCTTAGCCCAAGAGAAGCAGAAATAGTGAATGCCTATTTCGGCTTGGATGGTGAGCAGGGAGTGACCATCGAACAGATCGGGCAGAAATACGATCTTACTAAAGAACGTATCAGGCAGATCAAAGAAAGGGCGATCAAACGTTTACAAAAAGCCCGTTACAGCAGCGCTTTAAAAGCCTACTTAGGGTAAAAAATAGCAGTCTTCCGCCGACAGGCGGAGGAAATTTGGTGGGTTTATTAAAAAAGCAGCTTCAGTCAATTTGATTGGAGCTGTTTTTCTTTATGGAATACTCGCGACTGATCAGAATCAGCAGGTGTTAACTGTTTTAAAACCTATTACCTCCAATACTGTTAATACTTTTGCACATGCTATCCAGACGACAGCAGTGCGACAATTTCAATACTGATTTACAATTATTTTTGACGATTAAAATATTACGATAAGAATGGCAACAGCAACGGAAAATGAAAGAGTGCATTGTTTGATCATAGGTAGCGGGCCAGCCGGATATACAGCGGCTATATATGCCTCGAGGGCTAATTTAAAGCCTGTCTTATACCAGGGGATACAACCAGGAGGGCAATTGACGATTACAACAGAAGTCGAAAATTACCCTGGGTATGCAGATGGCATACAGGGGCCTGAAATGATGGTAGATTTTGAAAAACAGGCAAAAAGGATGGGAGCGGACATCCGTTACGGCCTTGCGACAAAAGTTGATTTTTCTTCGCAACCTTATAAAGTACAAATAGACGAGGAAAAATGGATAGAGGCAGATTCCGTTGTAATCGCTACCGGGGCCTCTGCTAAATGGCTTGGATTGGAAAGTGAACAACGCCTGAACGGGTATGGTGTCAGCGCCTGTGCCGTATGTGATGGATTTTTCTTTCGTGGAAAAGAAGTGGCGATAGTGGGTGCCGGCGATACGGCAGCAGAAGAAGCGTTATACTTATCCAAACTTTGCACTACCGTACATATGTTCATCCGCAGAGATGCAATGCGGGCCAGTAAAGTAATGCAGGAACGTGTTTTCAATACAGCGAACATCAAAGTTTATTGGAATACCGATACAGAAGAAGTGATCGGCGACAAGCATGTCACTTCAGTAAAAATCAAGAATAATAAGACCGGAGAAAAACAAGAAATACCCATTGGCGGTTTCTTTGTAGCGATCGGGCACCAACCTAATTCGGATATCTTTAAAGGCTGGCTGGATATGGATGAAGCTGGTTATATCAAAACCATTCCAGGTACTTCCAAAACCAATATCGAAGGTGTGTTTGCGGCCGGGGATGTGCAGGATAAAATATACCGGCAGGCTGTAACGGCTGCCGGAAGCGGCTGTATGGCGGCCCTGGATGCGGAACGCTACCTGGGGGCAAAAGGTATTCACTGATCTTTTAATTACATCAATGCCGGAACTACTCACCATTTCTCTTAATAATGTTCGTTTCAGGGCATATCATGGTCTATATCCTGAAGAACGGCAGAAAGGAAATGACTTTGTTGTGAACATGAAGGTGAGTTACCCTCCCAAAGCAGGAGTTATCCTATCGCTGGATGATACGATCGATTACGCTTCTCTTTTTGAGATCATCAACAGCACCATGCAAAAGCCGGTTGACCTCCTGGAAACCCTGGTTCAAACCATTGCCGGCAGTGTGCACCAGCGATTCCCGCAGGTAAAAGAAGTAACTGTTTCAGTGGAAAAATTAAATCCACCCATTGATAAGTTCTCCGGTAGCGCAGCAGTCAGTTATCATAAAGCTTATTAATGGCGCTGATTTTTTCGATACATTAGGACTATGAAAAAACTGCTCCTCTGCATTACTTCATTTTCCTTTCTTGCCTGCACGGGGCAAACCGGCTCTGAGATATTCCTCTTTGATATGAAGATAAAAGATGGTAAGGTCACCCTTTCCAACAGCAAAAATATCACCCATCATAAGGGATACGATAACCAGCCTTTCTTTCATCCGGCAAAACCTGTTATTTATTATTCTTCGTTCAACGACAGCGGCAGAAGCGATATAAAGTATTTTGATCACAAAAGGAATAAGACGGTCTATCTTACGCAGACCAACGAAAGAGAATATTCGCCAACCGTGACTCCTGACGGCAACTACATTTCCTGTATCATACAAAGGGATAATGGTGCACAGGACTTAGGCAAATACCCTGTTAATGGAGGTGAACCTGAAGTGCTGATCAATGACCTGGTGATAGGATATCATTCGTGGGTGGATAAGAACAAACTTTTGCTCTTCGTTTTAGGCGATAGCAACAGGCATACTTTGCATTACTATGACCTGGCTACAAGGAAGGACACGATCATAGCTACAAATATCGGCCGCAGCCTGCATAAGATACCGGGGCAAAATGCAATGAGTTTTGTGCAGAAAATCTCTGACACGACTGCAATGATCACAAGAATAGACATTATTACAGGCAAAATAAGCCCTGTCATTCCCGCACTAAAAGGGTTGGACCATCTTGCATGGCTAAACAACAATACTATTATGATGAGTGATGGTGCTGCATTATTCTTTTATCGTATAGAGATAGACAATACATGGCAGCCTGTTTCTATTGAAAGCGATATGTCAATGCTGAAAGGAATGACAAGATTGGCGGTGAATAAGGCGAATAGTAAACTGACGGTGGTTGTGAGTGAATAGATATCATATCACCTTATTCCTCCACTTCCCGGTTCTCATATAAACAACGGAAAGGCAGAAGATACTTAGCCAGTATAACCATTCACTCATCCAGCCGTAAGTGATAGAGAGAAAATATTTCTCCAGCACCACATACACATAGATACAATAGAGAACGATGGTGATGAGTTCGATCAGGAAAGTAATGCGGCTGTTGCCGGTACCTGTTATGGCGTTGAGCCATATAACCGAGAATGACATCATCACCATAGCGACAGTTACCACTCTCACTACAGGAATAGCTGCTGTAATGAATGTTTCATCCTGCCCGTAAACGGAAAGAATAATATCCGGAAAGATATTGATGAGAATGGCGACGATCACCGATAGCCCGGTGCTGATCCTGACGATACGCCAGATCAAACCCTGCACCTGGTCCTGTTTACCCTGCCCTATAATATTACTGATCATCGAAGAAGTAGTGGCTGCCAATGCCCAGGTTACACAGCCGATCATACCAAATATATTCCGCATTACATTAGATACAGCCAGCGCCGTTTGCCCGTGATGTTCGATCAGGATATAAAAGAACTCCCAGCTGATGATGCTGATAGCCAGCTGGAAGATCAGTGGCAGTGAGATGGACATAATGAGTTTTGCATTCTCCTTATCCCATTTGAAATGACTGAACAAAGAAAAACGCTGGCTGATGCCTTTGCGGTGAATGACAACAAAGATCACGAACATGCCAGCGAATTCTGCAATGATAGAGGCTATTGCAGCGCCATTCAATCCCATTTCAGGAAATCCGAATTTACCAAAGATGAAAAGGTAATCAAACAGGATATTGGCGATCGTCTCAGCTAAGGTACCGCTTACCAGGTAACGGCTATTATTGGTGCCTACCAGCAATGCATTACGCATTTGATACACATATAAAAATGGAAGCCCCCATATTCTTATCCGGAGAAAATCAATGGAGTCTTGTGCTACCCGTGATGATTTCAGTACCTCATTTAATATAACCGGCGCCGCCAGCCAGGTAAGGAGGATACCGGCAGCGGCGATAATGAGTGAAATAAAAACGCCTTGAGCAAATATCTTTCCTATTTCTTCGGGCCTGTTCTCTCCAGCCCGCCGTGAGATCAATGTTTGCAAACCGGTATTGAGGCCAAAACCGATCATGGCGAAAATGAGATAATAAACTCCCGTAATACTGGCAACGGCCAAAGCATGCTGGCTGTAATGGCCTAAGAAGATGTTATTGGTGATGAAATTCAGCTGCGGTACCAATATGGCAAGGCTGATCGGCAGGGCGATCTTAATGATCTGCCCGTTGGTGGTTTCCACCTGTAAACTATTATAGGATGTTGCGCCTGCCATAAAATGAAAAATGGGAACAAATGTACGATAAACAGGGGCCACAAAGACTTACCAATTCTGATGATATTGTATTAATCGCAGGGCTGACGAAGATCAACCTGACCGGTAGCATACATGTTCCGCTCTTTTTCCCTATTATTGCACGCAATCGAAGAGCCTTGAAGCGACTTTTTTACATAAAGAATGATTCTGCCGGTGACATGACCCAGTCTGTTTTATCCTTGGAGATCGGGGACCGGCATTTCGGTTTTGCCATAACCGATGAAACAGGCACGATACTTCATTTGCTGGCTTACTATACTGCAGAGGAAATGGACACTGATAGTTTGTCTTCTATTTATGCGGATAACTATGAACTCGGCCGGCCATTTTATACAGTACAGGTGAGTTATGACCATGCAAAGAATGTACTGGTGCCGATGCAGCATTTTAATGCCGATGCTTCCCAGACAATACTCGATACGGTCCATGGAAAAAATGGACAATCATCTGTAATTTCAGAAGCCGTGAATGAATGGCAGTTATACAATGTGTATGCAGTACCTGCAAATGTGAAGGAATGGGTGAATCGAAAATTCCCTGCGGCTGTTTACCGGCATCATTTTACACTGGGTATTAAAAGCATCCCCGCCGGTCCGGCTGACCGGTTGCTGGTAGATATTCATACCGATGAGTTTTCTCTTATTGCGATAAAGGATAACAAACTATTGATAGCACAAACGCATTCATATTCTTCACCGGAGGATATCTGCTACTATTTATTAAAGACCTGTCATCAATTCTCTTTGTCACAGGAACAGGTACAACTGACTGTTTCAGGACTGATAGAAAAAGAGTCACAACTTTATCGTGAATTGTACCAGTTTTTCGTGAATGTTGAATTCAGGGAACCTACCTGGACAATGCCGGTAACAGAAGAACATGAATATCCGGCTCATTTTTTTACTTCACTTAATGACCTTGCCCGATGCGCATCATAGGCGGAGAACATGGCGGCAGAAGGTTCAATCCGCCGGCAAAAATGCCTTATACAAGGCCTACTACTGATATTGCAAAAGAAGGCCTGTTTAATGTTCTACAGCATAACCTGGATATGGAAGAGCTGAAAACTCTTGACCTGTTTGGCGGAACCGGTAGTATCAGTTATGAGCTGGCGTCAAGGGGAGCCAGGGACCTGACGATAGTAGAGAAGGATACTGCTATGTATGAGTTTATCAAAAAAACAACAAAAGAACTGCGGATAGAGAACATGAAGATGGTGAAGATGGATGTATTCAAATTCATTGAACAGTGTACCGATAAATTTGATTTCATATTCGCAGGACCGCCGTACGCATTGACCAATATTGATGATCTGCCGGTATTGATCTTTGAAAAGCAATTGCTGAAACCCGGTGGCTGGTTCATACTGGAACATACTCCCCGCAATAGTTATAAAACATTTCCGCATTATAAAAGCGAAAGGAATTACGGAACCACTGTATTTACAACTTTTGTCAATGCTTAAAAAAGAAGCCCGGAAATCATACAGGGAAAAAAGGATGCAGCTTTCTGAAACGGAAATGTCGAAGCTGGATGACCTGATGCTGATACAGTTCCAGACAATTGAATTACCTTTTCTTGAATCGCTATTATCCTATTGGCCCATTGAAGAGAATCATGAGCCGAATACCCATTTGTTTACGGAGTTTCTGAAATTCAGGAACCCCGAACTGAAAATATGTTATCCTGTTTCCGATTTTGAAACACTTTCCATGAATGCTGTCGCGACTGATATTGATACTCCTTTTGAAAAGAAAGCGTTGAATATATATGAGCCGGACGAGGGTATGCTGATCCCTGCCGGTGAGATAGATATGGTTTTTGTTCCGTTATTGGCCTTTGATCAAAAGGGTTACAGGACCGGGTATGGCAAAGGTTTTTATGATAAGTATCTCACTGCATGCAGGAAGGATTGCATCAAAGCAGGTTTCAGTTATTTTGAGCCTGTTGATTCAATTGATGACCGCCATGATTTTGACGTACCTTTAGACCTTTGTATCACACCGCTGAACGTGTATGTTTTCTAATTTCTTCCTCAAATCATTCCGGGTCCTTTTATTGCCCTTTGCGGTACTTTACTGGCTGGCCATCACAATCCGCAACTGGTTATATGATAAAAAGATCATTCGCTCATCATCATTTGGATTGCCACTGATATGCGTGGGCAATCTTTCTGTTGGGGGCACAGGTAAATCACCGATGGTCGAATATCTTGTAAGATTACTAAAGGACGAATTTAAAATTGCCACGCTCAGCCGGGGGTACAAACGAAAAACAAAAGGCTATGCACTGGCTGGCGAAAATACAACGGCGCTTGAGATCGGTGATGAACCGATGCAATTTCATATCAAGTTCCCGGATGTGCCGGTAGCCGTAGGAGAAGAAAGGCTGGATGCTATCCCTCAATTACTTCACGACAGACCGGGGTTACAGGCCGTGGTGCTTGACGATGCGTTTCAGCACCGGGCTATTAAGGCAGGCCTCAATATCTTATTGACCGAATACAGCAATTTGTTCACCCGTGATTTCTATTTGCCTACCGGCGATCTGCGTGATCTGAAGTCTTCTTATCAAAGGGCGGAGATCATTGTAGTGACAAAATGTGATCCCTCTATTTCTGAAAATGAAAGACAGAAGATCATCAGAGAAATAAAGCCGGGACAGGAACAATTGGTTTTCTTCACCGCCATTGAATACGGGGAGCCATATCATATCAATACCAAACAACCCTATCTTCTCAATGATAAAGCCGAGGTTTTGCTGGTAACAGGTATCGCTAACCCCAAACCTCTGAAATCATTGCTGGAAGTACACAGCAGGACCTATTATATGCAACAGTATCCTGATCATCATATTTTCACGATCGATGATCTCCGGGAGATAAGAAAACGGTTCAGGCAGATCGAATCAGCAGAGAAAATGATTTTAACAACAGAAAAAGATGCTGTAAGGCTTGTAAAGTTCGACCATGAACTCGCCGATCTCCCGTTGTATGTAATACCTGCGAGACATCATTTTTTATTTGGAGAAGCGGAAAAATTCAATGAGCTTGTCATCAATTTTATCAGGAATTTCAGGCAGCCGGAATAAAACAAACCTATGGGAAGAAAAAATTCAAAGAAAACTAAACACAGGCATAGTGAAGGTGCTGGCAAAACATTTAAAGGAATACTGGATGTGACACGTTCGGGAATGGGTTTTGTGATCGTTCCTGACCTGCAGATAGACATACTCATCCGCCCGAATGATTTCAACACAGCTTTGCACGGGGATACAGTACTTGTCCGTGTGAAAAATGCTGCGGGCGGAGGACGTCGTATGCAGGGTGAAGTAGCGGAGGTGATGCAACGCAAACGGGTCGAGTTCATCGGTCATATTGAGCTTAGCAAAGACTTTGCATTTTTTGTTCCGGAAATGGATAAACCGATGCCGGACCTCTATATCCCTTTATCGTCATTGAATAATGCAAAAGACAGAGACAGGGTGGTGGTACGTTTGGTGAAATGGGAAAAAGGCGGCAAGCGGCCTGTTGGTGAAGTAGTGGGTGTGCTGGACCTGGAGAACAGCAATGATGCAGCTATGAAAGAGATATTGCTGGAAAACGGTTTCCCATTGGAATTTCCTGATGATGCCCTTGAAGTAGCAGCAAGAATCCCTGATGTTATTCCGGAAAAAGAAATAGAGAAGCGAAAAGATGTCCGCAGTATTCTCACCTTTACAATAGATCCTGCAGATGCAAAAGATTTTGATGATGCTATTTCGATCCGCCTGCTGAAGAATGGTAATTATGAGATCGGTGTTCACATTGCAGACGTAAGCCATTATGTGGAACCAGATACTCCGCTGGATAAGGCGGCTTACCAGAAAGCCACTTCTGTATATCTGCCTGACAGGGTAAATCCTATGCTGCCTGAACATATTTCGAATGTATTATGTTCGTTGCGGCCTCATGAAGATAAGTTGACCTTCTCCGCCATATTCCAGGTAACTGCCAAAGGGGAAGTAAAACAATACTGGCTGGGCAGAACGGTCATCCATTCCGATCACCGGTTTACCTATGAAGATGTACAGGCGATCATTGATATCAAAGATGGTCTATATAAAGAAGAGATCCTTTTGCTGAACGATATGGCGCAGCGGATGCGCAGGAAAAGATTCCAGCATGGGGCTATTAATTTTTCATCGCAGGAAGTTCGTTTCAAGCTGGATGAAAAAGGCGACCCTATCGGTATCATGGTCAAAGAAAGTAAAGAATCCCACCAACTGATCGAGGAGTTCATGCTGATGGCCAACCGGTATGTGGCAGAAAATATCTCAAAGATCAAACTAAAAGGCAAGCCTGTCCCTTTTCCCTATCGTATTCATGACGATCCGGATGAGGAAAAGCTAACGCCGTTTGTGGCATTTGCAAAGAAATTCGGACATAAGTTCGACACATCTTCCCCGGATGCTATTGCAAAATCATTTAACCAGCTGCTGAAAGATGCACATGGCAAACCGGAGCAGCATGTATTGGAGCAATTGGGTATCCGTACCATGGCCAAAGCCAAATACACGACGGAGAATGTAGGTCATTACGGTTTGGGGTTTGAACATTACTGCCATTTTACTTCACCCATCCGCCGTTACCCGGATGTGATGACACACCGGATATTACAGGAAGCGCTGGATAACAATATTATTCCTGATAAGAAACTGGAAGAAAAATGCAAACACTGCAGCGACAGGGAAAGGGCAGCGATGGAAGCGGAGAGAGCAGCGAATAAGTACAAGCAGGTGCAATATATGAAGAGCTACCTTGGAGAGGAATTTGAGGGAGTGATCAGCGGAGTAGCAAGTTTTGGTTTCTGGGTAGAAACGATAGAACATAAATGCGAAGGCCTGGTAAGTGTGAATAGTTTATTAGAGTATGATGAATTCCGGCATGTAGAATCTGATTATTGTTTAGTAGGACAAAGGAGCGGGCGCAAATTCAGAATGGGTGATAAGGTATGGATAAAAGTTGTAGCGGCCAATCTGACCAAACGACAATTAGATTATGAATGGGTAGTAGCCGGCGAGATAGCGAAAGCAAAAGCAGAAGGAGAGGAGGTTGCGAAACCTGTAAAACAGAAAGCAAAAAAGAAGAAATAGCCCTATGCATTCATTTGAATTATTATCACAAAAATTTGCCCTTCATTTCGAGCAGAAACATTTTCCGGACGAGCCAGCCTCTTTATATGGGCCTAATGAATATTTTCTTGGAATGGGAGGCAAACGTATCCGCCCGGTTTTGTGCCTGATGGGAAATGAAATGTTTGATGACATCAAACCAGATGCCTGGGAAATGGCAACTGCGATCGAGCTGTTTCATAATTTTACGCTGATACATGATGATATAATGGACAATGCGCCTTTACGCAGGGGAATGGAAACAGTTCATAAGAAGTATGGTGTCAATACGGCCATATTGGCCGGTGATGTAATGCTGATCGCTGCATATGAACTGATGAACAATATCAATCTTCTGGTGATACGCCAGGTGCAGAATCTTTTTAATACTACAGCCAAAGAAGTATGTGAAGGGCAGCAGTATGATATGGATTTTGAGAAAAGGGAATCTGTTTCTTTTCAGGAGTATCTCCGGATGATCGAATTGAAAACATCTGTTTTGCTTGCAGCAAGTTTAAAAATGGGTGCTATACTGGGAGGTGCCGGTCAAAGGAACCAGGACCTGATCTATGATTTTGGCAGGAAGCTGGGACTGGCTTTCCAGGTACAGGATGATTACCTGGATGCGTTTGGCGATCCTTCCAAATTCGGCAAACAGGTAGGAGGAGATATATTAGCGAATAAAAAAACATTCCTGCTTATTCATGCACTCGAAACGGCCCCTGCTTCTCAGCAAAAGGAATTGAAAGATATACAGCAGAAAAGATCTGCGGATAAAGTCGACAAAGTACTACAGATATATCGTGACTGTAAAGTTGATGAATGGGCGCTCCGGTTAAAGAACAGGTTTTTGGACGAAGCTTTTACACATCTTGAAGATATCGCCGTTATTTCTTCGAGAAAAGAACCGCTGAAACAATTAGCGGGTTACCTGGTACAAAGAGACCATTAAGCAAATAAGCAAAGCGGTCAGAGAAGACTGATGCCACAACTTACTTTTTCTTTTGAGCTTTTAGCATTAATTTTTTCCCTATTTTGAATGATAAACCAATCAACTGATGGCAAATCCTTTGTTCAGAAAGAAGAGAATTGAATCCATATTAGCAGAGGGTGGAGAAGATAGTCATGGCGGACATGGATTAAAACGGGTACTCACTGTCAGAGATCTTACTTTTTTTGGTATAGCGGCCATTATCGGGGCGGGAAGTTTCAGCAGCCTGGGTGATGCTGTTTTTAAAGGCGGACCCGGGGTGGTTATTCTTTTTATCATTACAGGCATTGCCTGCGCTTTTACTGCTTTTTGTTATTCAGAGTTTGCCAGCCGAATTCCTGTTGCAGGAAGTGCATATACTTATTCATATGCCAGTTTTGGAGAGTTGTTTGCCTGGATCATCGGCTGGGCGCTGATCATGGAATACTCGATAGGTAATATCTATGTGGCCTTTAGCTGGAGCGATTATTTTACTTCATTTCTTCATAAGATCAATGTTCATATCCCTGATTACCTGACCTGCAGCTATAAAGAAGCGCAAAAAGCTGTGGCAGGAGGGTCATCCAATGCAGAACTTGTAAATGCATGGCATTCTGCGCCTATGATAGGAAGCCTGAGATTGATACTGGATGTGCCTGCCATCATTATCAACCTCCTTATCACCTATCTTGTTTACAGGGGGATTAAAGAAAGCCGCAACTTCAGCAATGCCATGGTGATT
>JAEUVK010000153.1 GCA_016787135.1 Chitinophagaceae bacterium
CCTAAAATTCTTTTAAAGCATGTCACAAACAGTTTTCGAGAAATTACAATTGGCAGACGAAAAGAATCTCTTAATTCAGGGTTTGCCTTCTTCCATCGAAAAACAGTTCAGTAAGTTGTCTTTTGCCAAAAACATGACGCCCCTTTTAAAGACCCGCAAAATTGATTTTGCACTGGTTTTTGCAGTTAATGAGAATCAGCTTAACGGTATTTTAAGTGACGTAATGCCATCCCTGAAGGATGGATCGAAATTCTGGGTTGCTTACCCAAAACTCACCTCTAAGATCGCTACCGATCTCAACCGCGAATGCAGTTGGAACCGTTTAACATGCGAAGGCTATGAAAGCATTGAACGTGTTGAACTGGATCACGTATGGAGCGCTATGAGGTTTGTAAAAGGTGAAAATCACCGGGGTGAAGATGCTCCTCCCGTTACCCGGAAAAGACAGGCTGCACTGGCAGATTAAGGTTACTGGTGAAAAATTATGCAGGTTTGTTGCAAAAGCAGCAAACCTTTTTTATTGCCTTTGCTTTAGCTTCGTTTCATACAATACCTGCATGGCTTTCTTAAATGTAGAAATAAAGGCATACTGTAATGACCCGGCTTTTATCCGGAATTACCTGCAGTCAATGAATGCACTGTTCAAAGGAACGGATAAACAGACTGACACCTATTTTAATGTGTTCAATGGCCGCCTGAAACTCCGTGAAGGGAACATTGAAAATAACCTGATCTTTTACGAGAGAGCAAACCAGGCAGGGCCTAAAAATTCTCATTTTCACCTGGTGAAAGTAGAGGATGCAAAAGGGTTGAAAGAGGTATTGACAAGATCAAACGGAATAAAAATAGTTGTCAGAAAGAAACGGGACATCTATTACATCAATAATGTAAAGTTTCATATAGATGAAGTACCGGGGCTGGGATCATTTGTGGAAATAGAAGCGGGAAATGTGCTGGCCGATATGTCACAAAATGAGTTAAGAGAACAATGTGAATTTTACCTGAAAGAGTTTGGTATTAAGCAGGAAGGCCTGATAGATGTATCCTATAGTGATATGTTACTGGGCAGAGCTGAGGCTACCTGATGATAACAGTGCCGGTTTTTCTTGTGAGTTCCATTTCCATTTGTTTAAGATGTTCATGTGTTCGATGAAGCATTTCATATTCTGCTGATGTATGCGGTTTTTCCAGGTCAACCTGGTTTTCCAGGAGCATCCTTTTTACCTTACGGAGTTTTAAATAATTGATAGCCGATTCTACTTCTTCGTTGGTACGGTCCTCGTCCATTTTCAGGTATCGCATCAACTCGGTCTCATTATCCTTCGCTACTGTTTTGATGAAATTTTCATAGCTCTGTTCAAACAATTGCTGCTGGTACCCGGTGGTTTGACTGAACTCACGACGCCAATGCCCGCTTTCTTCGTATGGGAAATTAAGAAGAGATACAGCCAACGCACTGAGTTTGGCATCGGGATGATAAATAAAATAATTCTTATCAGGCGGCGGGCCATTCTGTAAGGCCTTCTTGAAAGAATGCATCAGCAGAACTACTTCTGCGTTGTCGATCAGGCTTTCATCCACCATCTCTTCAAAAATATGTTCTGCTATCAATTTAGATGCATCCCAGTTCCGTATGCCATGCTCCAGTAATATCCGGGCTATTTCCTTTTCCTGCAGTTCGTCCTTAAATAATAAACTGAATGTAGCATCATCATAATTGGTTTGTTCGGCCTGTCTGGCGTTTTCCTCATGTTGTTTTGCTTCTTCAAACGGCAGCTTACGTTCCTGTGTAGCTATCCTGTCGCGTATGAATTTATTAACGAGAGCATGCAAACCGCTTTCATCAATCTTCAGGATTTCGGAACATTGCTTGATATAATCCTGCTGTTTGGTAAAATCTTCCGCTTTGTTGATCTTAGAGATCGTTTCTGCCATCCGATTCACCACTTCGGACTTACGGGTAGAATCATTGCCGGCATCTTTCAATGCTACTTCCAGTTGGAAGAGGATAAAGTCCTTCTTATTCTTTTGTACAAACTGTGTGAAGGCACCGGCCCCTACTTTATTTACATAACTGTCAGGATCTTCCTTGTCAGGTATCAGGACCAATTTTACATTCAATCCTTCTTCCAATGCAAGATCAAGCCCACGTAATGCCGCTTTTACGCCGGCTGCATCGCCATCATAAACAATCGTGAGGTTATTGGTATATTTTTTTACTAATCGCAACTGGTCCTGGGTCAATGATGTACCGCCTGAAGCCACCACATTCTCAATACCTGCCTGATGTAATGAAATGACATCGGTATATCCTTCCACAAGCAGACATTCATCTGCTCTATCAATGGCCTGGCGGGCAAAATAAGAACCGTACAGTATCTTACTTTTTATGTAGATCTCATTCTCCGGAGTGTTAATGTACTTAGGGGCTTTATCTGTGGTCTTTAATATCCTTGCCCCAAAACCTAATACTTTGCCGCTTTGACTATGCACAGGGAAGATGACCCGGCCACGGTAATTATCCATCAACTGGTCATTACGGTTGACAACAAGGCCTGTTTTTAAAAGCAAATCGGGTGAATACTGTTTGGCAGCGGCTTCTTTAGTGAAGGCATCTCTCTGTTCAGGCGAATAGCCTAACTGAAATTTTCGTATGATATCTTCCCGAAACCCTCTTTCTTTGAAATAACTCAAACCAATATCCTGCCCCTCTTCTGTTTCAAATAATATTTTGGAAAAAAATTGCTGGGCAAAACTGTTGATGATATACAGGCTGTCGGCTGATTGTTGCTGCAGTCTTTGCTCATCGGTTTGAAAAGTCTCTTCGATCTCTATGTTGTAACGGTTAGCCAGCCATTTAAGCGCCTCAACATAACTGTACTTCTCATGCTCCATGATGAAGCTGATCGTATTGCCGCTACGGCCACACCCAAAACATTTATATATTTCCTTGGCTGGGGAAACAGTAAAAGAAGGGGTCTTTTCGTTATGAAAAGGACAAAGCCCCAGGTAATTGGTGCCCCTTTTTTTGAGCTTTACGAAGCTGCCGATAACATCAATAATGTCAAGCCGGCCGAGTATTTGTTGTATGGTATTCTGGGAGATCATCAGCAAAGGATGCAATATACTTAATAGCCCATGTTTGACCGAAAATTGGGAAGAGCTATAAGCAGTTTTTCCGGGTTCGTTCATGTTCTTATGAAGGCGGGGGTATAATTCGTTCACGTACAATCAACATAGGGAAAGTCCTCAATTTTCTGCACCCTGGGTTTTTTTATCAGGAAAAAATAGTAAGGACTAAACCTCCCTGTATTTTCTTTGTCTCATCATCTCAAATTTTAATTTTTATGAAAATAACCCACTACCTGCTCGGGCTTTTTAGCTGCCTGGCAGTAACATCTCAGGCCCAGAACGAATCCGGTGTTGATTCAACAGGTCTTCCCGGTGATAACTTTAGTTTACAGGGGGCACTGGCCATGTTCCAAAAAGCCAGTTCACCTGAGGATTTTGAAAAACTCCTGAACAGCCAGGATAATAACGTTAACAACCTTGACCTGAATGAAGACGGAGAGACCGATTATATCCGTGTGATTGATAATTCAGATAAGGATGTTCATGCTTTTGTATTGCAAGCTGTTGTCTCAGAAAAAGAAAGCCAGGATATAGCAGTAATAGAGCTGGAAAAAACAGGCGATACTACTGCCGTATTGCAAATCATCGGCGATGAGGATATTTATGGAGAGCAGGTAATTGCAGAGCCTGATGGCGGTGGAGATGATGATGGTGCTTTGATCTATGATCTAAACAATACAGTTGCACACGGCCCCAATGCCAATTACTTTACAAGGGAGACAAGGGTGGTCATCAATGTCTGGTTCTGGCCTTCCGTCCGGTTTGTGTATGGTCCTCTTTACAGACCGTGGGTTTCTCCCTGGAGATGGCGTCATTATCCTGCATATTGGAGACCATGGAGGCCATTAGCATGGCATGTATGGCATCCCCGTTGTATCGCCTATCACAGGCCTTTTGTAGTGGTACGTACACATAGGGTTGTAAGAGCCCATGCCATTTACAGGCCGGTAAGGGTAACATCGGTTTCGGTAAGAACACGTCATGCTACGGCCGTTAACGGATATAGGGTTACGAGGACAAAAACAACCGTAACCGGACCCAGAGGTCGTCAGGCTACAAAAAACACTACTACCGTGAGAGGCAGGAACGGGCAGGTGAAAGCAAAAAAGACAACCGTAAGAAGAAGATAATCAAACTATAAATCTAACAGCAAAGGCAGACCCGGGATCATCCGGGTCTTTTTGTTTTCAGACAATGACCTTTAATAGTTACTTTTCTTATTATCATCAATAGCGATCATGAACTTCATCATGTGCAAAGAAATTTCTGGATTTTGAGGAAAAAGAGTTATAATTTACATATACCATTCCACAGTACCCCAGGGAAAAAAGTAAACAACATTGCTTCACCTTAAATTTTAATCCCATGGTTCAGGTAGAAACCGCACAGCTCACTGCAGAGTGCGAATCCTGGAGGCAGGTTCTCCGCTTATACCGCGAAGAATTCACCCAGGACAAAACAAAACTCCAACTCGCCGCCAGCCGCACTCTCTCCAAAGACCAGTTACAGCAAGTAGATCATCTCCACAATCAGTTTCACATTCAGCTCATCAACATTCACGATCTCAAGCAAGCGATCAAAAACCATGACCGCAAGATCGGTTATGAAATGCGTGAACAAAACGGCCTGAATGAAGAAACAGTAGCGGAACACGAAAACCTCTTTAATCAATACCAAACCCTGGAGCATACCCTGCAGGAACTCAGGGAAGAGTTCAATAGCTTTCTGAGCCGAACGTAATAGTCTGAATTATTCTTGAAAAATTAAAGTAAACTGGTTGGAGTGATACCTATCGTTCCGGCACGCAGTTTCGTCAACATACCTTAGTAATGATCACAATTAAAATTTTTTGCTATGCCAGAATTTGATACCTCACATGTCAAAAATATAGTCTTGCTGGGCCACGCCGGTTCCGGTAAGACCACCTTAGCGGAGTGCATGCTATATGAAGCAGGCCTTATAAACCGAAAAGGTTCTATATCTGAAAGAAACACAACAGGAGATTACCACGAACTGGAACAGGAACGTGGTAATTCTATTTTTAGCAAGCTCCTTCACACCAAATGGCGCGGTTACAAGATCAATATCATCGATACACCCGGCTATGATGACTTTACCGGCGAAGTGATCTCTGCACTAAGAGTGGCCGATACCGGTGTCATGCTTATAAATGCAGTAATGGGGGTAGAAGTAGGTACCGACATTATCTGGGAGTACACAGAAAAATTCAAGACCCCGATGATATTCGCTGTTAACAAACTCGATGATGATAATGCCGACTTCGATAAAACCGTCAGGGAAGCCAAATCGCATTTTGGAGGCAATGTTGTCGTGGTTCAGTATCCGCACCAGGTGGGATCAGGCTTTCATGAGATAATAGATGTACTGCGGATGACCATGTATAAATTCACAGATAACGGAAGTAAACCGGAAAAACTCCCTATACCTGATGATCAAAAACAAAAAGCAGATGATCTGCATAAGGAACTGATCGAGGCTATTGCCAGCAATGATGAAAGCCTTATGGAGAAATATTTTGACAAGGGCGAACTGGATGAAGATGAAATGAAAATGGGCTTGAAAAAAGCAATGATCAATCATGATCTCTTCCCCGTATTCTGTTTGTCAGCTGAAAGAAATATGGGTAGTGGCCGTTTAATGGGATTTATTGACAATGTATGCCCCAGTGCCAATGAAATGCCGCCACAAATCACTAAGAGCGGCGATAAACTTGCCTGTGATGCCAATGGTCCTGCCTGCATCTTTATTTACAAAACGGTCAGTGAACCTCACGTCGGTGAATTATCTTTCTTCAAGGTCTATTCCGGCACTATTAAAAGCGGAATGGAACTGGAAAACGAATCAACCGGAGTAACAGAAAAGATCAGCCAGTTATTTTTGGTAGAAGGTAATAAACGTTCCAATGTGAATGAACTGGTGGCCGGAGATATCGGCGCTACATTGAAGCTGAAGAATACCCACGTCAACAATACCCTGCATGCCCGCGGGAAGAACTATGAACTGCATGCCATAGAATTTCCACCGCCTAATATGACAGTAGCGATCGAGACACTGAAAAAAGGTGAGGAGGAAAAATTATCGCAGGCATTGCACCAGTTGCGGGAAGAAGATCCTACTTTATTGGTGGAAGTTTCGCCTGAGTTAAAGCAAACATTGATCCATTGCCAGGGTGATATGCATCTGGCTGTAGCTAAATGGAAGATCGAGCATAATCATAAACTGGAAGTAAAATTCGTAAAACCAAGGATAGCCTACAGGGAAACCATCCGCAAGACGGCCGATGCCAGTTATCGTCACAAAAAGCAAAGTGGCGGCGCCGGCCAGTTCGGCGAAGTGTTCATGCGGATAGAACCCTGGTATGAAGGCATGCCCGAACCGAAAGACCTTACTGTAAGGGGCAGGGATACATACGACCTTGACTGGGGTGGTAAGCTTGTTTTCTACAACTGTATCGTTGGTGGCGCTATTGATGCCCGTTTCCTTCCTTCGATTTTAAAAGGGGTGATGGAGAAAATGCAGAATGGCCCTTTGACCGGCTCGTATGCCCGTGATATACGTGTAAGTGTATATGACGGCAAGATGCACCCGGTTGATTCAAATGATATCTCATTTAAGATTGCAGGTTTGCAGGCTTTTCGCCAGGCATTTCAGCAGGCGGACCCGCAGATACTTGAACCGATCTATCATGTGGAAGTGCTATGTCCCGATGACCTTACCGGGGCAGTGATGGGTGACCTGCAAAGCCGCCGTGCCATTGTAGAAGGGATAGACAGCGAAGGCCATTTTCAGAAAGTGGTTGCTAAAGTACCATTAGTAGAAATGGATGGTTATTCATCTTCGCTACGTTCCATTACACAGGGAAGAGCGAAATTCAAAATGCACTTCCAGGCATACGAAGCAGTGCCGTTTGAAATACAGCGCAGGCTGATAGATGAATACAGCAAAATAGCTAAAGAAGAGTTTGCATAAACACCAGCCAGACCAATTGCTTTTGAAGGCCCCGGAAGAAGGGGCCTTTTGTTTATGCACTACTTCAAATTTATTATTTCATCGAATAAGCGATTTTGTAACTTACTGATGAAATTTTTAGCCATGTCTGCATTTTGCCGCCTTTTTTTTATACCTGTATTGCTGTTTTCCTTTTATTCAGATGCGCAGATACAGCCGTGCATTGACGTACGTGCAGCCCGTAAGGACAACGGGGCAGGGCAAGGCGTCTATGATTTTAATAATAAATGGACACCAGGAGCTACCCTGACAGTAAGCTTTCTCAATGGAACAGAATGGCAAAAGGAAAAAGTAAAACAATATGCACCGCAATGGTGCCGGTATGCCAATGTGAAATTTGATTTTCTGACTCAGACAGCAGGGGATATCCGGATAAGTTTTGACAAAAAAGGCTCCTATTCATACATTGGCATTGATGCAAAGAACAGAAAGCTGACGGAGGAAACAATGAACCTGGGATGGATAAATGACAGCAAGACAGAAGGACAGTTGAGATCGGTCATACTGCACGAATTCGGGCATACACTCGGACTGCTGCATGAACACATGAACCCAATGAGCAATATCAAATGGAATAAGGAGGTAGTGTATGCCTATTACCTGCAATACGACGGATGGAGCAAGGATATGGTGGACAGGCAGGTATTTGACCGCTATAGTGTCACCATGACCAACAAAAGTTACGACCCGAAATCTATCATGCATTATCCCATACCTGCCACTTTTACTACAGACGGGTATGCCGTCGGCGAAAACTTTGACCTTTCAGAAAATGATAAAAAACTGATCACAGAATTATATCCTTTCAATAAAGTGTTGCCTCTTGACAATAAAACAACACTATGGTCGAAACTGGAAAATATGAATATCGAGTATAACGTGACAGAGAACGGCCAACTCGGTATGCGGATCAAACAGAATTTTACTATCTATAATGCACAAAACAGCAAATGCATCATGGCCGTCTATTTTTATAATGCCGATGACGGCAAGGCATTGGTTGACCAAAATGGTGTTAAGGCCTCTGCGGACGGCAAGGTAGCGGCATTCACCTATTTCAACCCCGGCTACCAGAATACGGAATACAAAGACCTTTCCCTGTTTATGCCTTATGATGAGCTGGAACTTGGCGCCGGTAATTTCCGGCTCAAATGTTATGTGGCCTTATTTGATCCAAACCTGAAGGTCATCACTTCCAGTGGGTACCAGTATTTTACTTTTTCGCAGGGCATCAGTTGCAAGGAAGTGAAACTGGAAGTAAAGTATGATGATGCGGGCCAGCGGATAGCCCTTACACCCATCTTCACTATTGAGAATGCCAAAGGTGTTGCCTGCCATGCGGTAGCCTATTTTTATGATGAGAGGGGAGTGCCGCTGAAAGATATGAATAGCACGTATAGTACACGGGAATCAACCATAGCCAGTACGGTTGATTTCACGCCCGGCTACCCGGTTACCCTGTACAATAATAACCAAATGGATTTTACGATCTATCTTCCTTATTCCGAACTACATTTGCCGAAAGGCTATTACAAGTTACAGTACAAAGTAGTATTGTTTGATGACAAATGGAACCGGATCGTGAGCAGCCCTTTGTATAATTTCACTTTTAACCAGAACTAGCTAAGGCTACAGCAGGTCATTTGGTAAAACTGATACATTCTTTCAACTCTTTTTCTGAATAGGCTACATTGTATTGCTTTAGTACATCTTCCGGCACACCGTTCCATTGATTCGCCTGGTTGCCGGCATAGCCAATATCCTTTACGCCGATCTGCGAGGTGTAAAAACCTGTGGCAGTTAAGTTTCGCATCAATGTAAAGAATGCTACGCCCTGTGTCAGTTCCTTGTTTGCTTTGGCCTTTTCCGGATAAGCGATCAGGTCAATTATTTCTATCTGCTGAACAGAAGAGCATTCTTTGAATGTCTTTTCAAAACGTTTCAGACACTGCATATCCAGCCAGCGAAGACCGCCCCGCATCGGGACCTGGTACTGCGGCATATCTTTTACAATGAACTCAATGAAGTCCGGCACTTTTGCATCGGAAGCACTACCGCTTACTTCATCCCTGGGAATAATGATATCGGTCAGTATTGTGATAGTAGCCATTTCATGGTCTGAGAAAAATTTTCCTTTCGCCAATATCTCTTTTTCACGGGCTATCTCTTCCGGGTTGCGGTCGAGATTGAACTTTGGTTCAGCCACTGCTTCTTCTGGTTTCTTCTTTTCTTCTGTGTTACAGGCTGCTGCAATAGCACCGCCGGCAATAGCACCGGTAGCGATCAGTTTGAGCGATTTTCTTCTGTCCATGATCTGATGAATAAGTTATGTTATGTAGAGCGTACTGTTTATAGCCAGTAGCTATAAGCTTATAAATTCTGTTTCTTCATCTCATCTATAATATACTCACTGGCCCGCATACTCAGCGCCAGTATCGTCCAGGTAATGTTCTTGTCTGCCTGCGAAACAAATTGTCCGCCATCCACGCAGAACAGGTTCTTACAATCATGCGCCTGGCTCCATTTGTTCAAAGCAGAACGTTTGACATCATTACCCATGCGTACTGTTCCGGCTTCATGGATGATCTCTCCGGGTTTTGTCAGGCCATAATTATTCTCCGGGCCATCATCACCACCCCAGGTAACCACAGCACCCATGTTATGCATCACTTCTTTGAATGTTTCTTTCATGTGTTTGGCCTGTTTTATTTCATGCTCACTCCATTTTACATTGAACCGTAAAACAGGGATACCGAACTTGTCCACAACGTTCGGATCAATTTCGCAATAATTTGATTCCAGTGGTATCGCCTCACCACGTCCTGCCATGCCTACGCCGCATCCATAGAAGAAACGATAATCCTCTTTTAAGGATTTACCATAACCACCTGCTTCCTTTTGCTGGCCTTTCACCAGGTATTTGCCATTCAGTTTTTCTATTCCCCAGCTAAAACCATACGAAGGCTGGCTCATGCCTCCCCAGTATTCAATATGATACCCTCTCGGGAAATCGAGTTTTTTATTATCCAGCCACCATGGCGAATAAACATGCATACCGCCTACACCGTCTTCATTATATCTCTTCCGGTCGAATAACTGCGGCAAAACACCCCCCATGGCAGCACCGGTAGAATCATGAAGGTATTTGCCTACCACATTGCTGCTGTTGGCTAAGCCATTTGGATGTCTTTGTGATTTTGAATTAAGCAGCAGCCTTGCAGACTCACAGGCACTGGCAGCCAGGATCACTACTCTTCCTGATACCTGGTATTCCATCATATCTTCTTTGTTGATATAGGAAACACCTGTTGCCAGCCCTTCTTTATCGGTCAATACTTCCCTTGCCATGGCATTTGTCACCATATCTATCTTTCCTGTTTTCAGTGCAGGATAGATCAATACATTGGTAGAAGAAAAATCCGCTTTGGCATAACTGCAATTTCTGCCACACTGGGCGCAAAAGAAACATGCATTCCTGTCGTCATTACCGGGCAGTTTTTGAGTAAGAATAGAAAGACGTGAAGGAATAACCCTGACACCCGCCTGTGTCGCTGCATTTTTGATGAACAGTTCGTGTAATCTGGGCTTCGGCGGTGGAAGAAAAAAACCATCCGGGTCGTTTTCCAGGCCCTCGTTGGTGCCAAATATGCCGATCATTTTATCTATACGGTCATAATAGGGTTTTACATCTTCATATCCTATCGGCCAGTCATCACCGAGTCCATCAATACTTTTTCGTTTGAAATCTTTAGGGCCAAAACGAAGGGAGATCCTTCCCCAATGATTGGTACGGCCACCAAGCATTCTTGCCCGCCACCAATCCCATTCTGTTCCTTTCTCTTTGGTATAGGGTTCTCCTTCGAGGCTCCAGCCGCCGTAGCAGGCATCAAAATCACCAAAGGGACGAAGTTTGGTACTGGCACCCCGGCGTGGTGAATCCCAGGGGTTCTTTAATTGCATAATATTCTTTTGCGGATCGTACATGTACCCGGCTTCAAGCAGGCATACACTGAGCCCTGCATTGGCCAACACATATGCTGCCATGCCCCCTCCGGCGCCTGAACCTACTATCACTGCATCATATTTTTTAACCTGCTTTTTTACCTGGAGATCTCCCATATAGCAAATTGATGTATTAAGAATTGAAACGACAATTTACAGGTTTGACAGATAGGCCGTGAAAAAAAAGAACAAAATTTCTACACAGTTCATGGCCTATCTTTAGCACAAATATTCTCATTCAATGAAGCGGGCAATTATGGTGATCAGTTTCTTTATTCATCTATTCACCGGCAAAACTCAAACGATTGATATCAGTAAGTATCCTGCTTATAAAGGAAATGATCTGGGACTGAAATATTCTCCGGCAGCATCCTCATTTAAAATATGGTCGCCCCCGGCCAGTGAAGCAGAGATCATTTTATATGCGGCAGGAGAGAAAGGGGCCCCGCTAAGCAAACACCCGATGATCAAAGGCAAGGAAGGCGTGTGGCTGGCAAACCTGAAAGGTGATCTGAAAGGAAAGTTCTATACGTTTCGGGTAAGGATCAATGGCAAATGGTCAAATGAAGTCCCCGATCCATATGTAAAAACCGTAGGAGTGAATGGGAAAAGAGGAATGATCATTGATCTGAAAAAGACCAACCCTGCCGGATGGGAAAAAGATAAAAGCCCTGCATTCAGAGCAGCTACTGATGCTGTCATTTATGAACTGCATGTAAGGGACGCAAGTATTGCGGCCAATTCAGGAATAAGGAATAAAGGAAAGTTCATAGGCCTTACTGAAAAAGGAACCAGAGGGCCTGACGGTGTTTTCACCGGGCTTGATCACCTGAAAGAACTGGGTATTACACATGTTCATTTATTGCCTTCATACGATTTTTATTCTATTGATGAGACAAAACCGGATAAGCCGCAGTACAACTGGGGGTATGATCCTCTTAATTATAATGTGCCTGAAGGTTCTTATTCTACCAATTCTGATAATGGAGTCACGAGGATCAAGGAATTCAAGCAACTGGTCAAAACGTTTCATGAAAATGGTTTGCGGGTTATCATGGACGTTGTCTATAATCATACCATGCTGACCGAAGATTCTTATTTTAACCAGTTGGTGCCCGGGTATTATTACCGGCAAACACCGGATGGAAAATTCTCCAATGCTACGGCGTGTAATAATGAAACAGCCAGCGAAAGGGCTATGATGAGAAAATTCATGCTGGAGTCGGTCAGGTACTGGGTACAGGAATATCATATAGATGGTTTCCGTTTTGACCTGATGGGGGTGCATGATATCGAAACAATGAACCTTATTTCAAAAGAGCTGCACGACATTAGGCCGGACATTCTTTTATATGGGGAAGGATGGACGGCCGGAGCTTCTCCTTTGCCAGATGCAGAACGGGCATTAAAAGCGAATGCTGCCAAACTTGACCGTATAGCTGTATTCAGTGATGATATTCGTGACGGTATCAAAGGGAGTGTATTTGAGCATAACGATAAAGGTTTTGCCAGCGGCAAACCGGGCATGGAAGAGAGTATAAAGTTTGGTATCGTTGCTGCCTGTAAACATCCGCAGGTGGATTACAGTAAGGTGAACTATTCAAAAGCTCCTTACGCTGCGGGACCATACAATACGGTTACTTATGCGGAATGCCACGACAATCACGTACTATGGGATAAGCTGGCTATTTCTGCCAAAGGAACAACTGAAGCGCAGCGAAGGAATATGCATAAGCTGGCTTTATCTGTTGTACTTACCTCGCAGGGCATATCGTTCCTTCATGCAGGTACAGAATTTTTGCGCAGCAAAAAGGGGAACGAGAATTCTTACAATGCCGGCGACAGTATTAATGCTATTGACTGGAGCCTGAAGGCTAAGAACAAAGATGTGGTTGATCATGTGAAAGAGCTGATCAGTATAAGGAAAACACACCCCGCTTTCCGAATGGCCACTTCAAAAGATATTGAAAGAAATATCATTTTCCTGGTGAATCTGCCGGAAGGAGTGATAGCTTATACCATCAACGGGGAAGCCGTGGGGGATTCCTGGGAAAAGATAATGGTCATTTTCAACGGTTCTGGTAATGATCATACTTACCAGCTTCCTGCCGGTGAATGGAAATATGCATTGGAACCTGCCAAAGAGAATAATGGCCCGTCGCCATCAGTGCGCCATACAGTTGCCGGTGAGAAGATCGGACTGAAACCATTCAGCTGTAGTATCTTTTATATTGAAAAATAAGGCCGGCACAGGTTGTTAAATTGAATGATGATAGCGGTAAGAGTGCTGCATGGCAAAAAATAAAACAGATATTCTGGTATTAATTGCTTACTTTTACATTCTTATATGTTATCTCTCACTTAATTTGTTGTGTTTCGTACTATTCAAATGCCGTGATGGCTTAACGTAAGGCGGGTAAAGTATCACTTCTTAGCTGATAGCCTTACCAAATTTTTTAATAAAATTTTTCTTTAGTGTCATTTACTCAATTAGAGCTCATAGAGCCTTTATTAAAGGCTTTGAGCGAAGAAGGCTACACAACGCCTACACCTATCCAGCAACAAGCCATACCTGTGATCTTGCAGCGAAAAGACCTGCTTGGTTGTGCACAAACAGGTACCGGTAAAACGGCAGCATTTGCATTGCCCTTATTACAGTTGATGCACCAGGAACAGCAGCATTCGTCAGCAGACCGGCGCCGCATCAAAGCCCTTATATTAACTCCCACCAGGGAACTGGCCATACAGATCGAAGAAAGTTTCCGGGCTTATGGAAGGCATCTTGATCTGAAGCATCTTGTTATTTTCGGCGGCGTATCACAGTATAACCAGGTGGCTGCTTTACGCCGCGGTGTGGATATATTAGTGGCCACTCCAGGCCGGTTACTTGACCTGATGCAGCAACGTCACATCTCTCTCCAGGATATAAAATATTTTGTATTGGATGAAGCAGACCGTATGCTCGATATGGGTTTTGTACAGGACGTTCGCCGTGTCATTGCCAAACTTCCTGCTAAAAGGCAAACATTATTCTTTTCTGCCACCATGCCGCCGGAGATACAGCAACTGGCGAACATGATATTAACTGCACCGGTAAAAGTGGAAGTCACCCCTGTTTCTTCTACAGCAGATACGATACAGCAGCATTTGTATTATGTGGAAAAACTGAATAAGCGGCCTTTGCTTATTCACCTGCTCAAGAACTCTGCTGATATTATTCCTACGGCCCTGGTGTTTACCCGAACCAAACATGGTGCCGACAGGATCGCAAAAGACCTTAAAAAAGCTGGCATACATGCAGAAGCCATCCATGGCAATAAATCACAGAATGCACGGCAATCTGCGCTCAACAATTTTAAGACAAGAAGGACAAGGATACTGGTAGCTACAGACATTGCCGCCCGTGGTATCGATATTGATGACCTTACCCATGTGATCAATTATGATCTGCCTAATATTCCCGAAACGTATGTACACCGTATCGGGCGAACGGGCAGGGCAGGGGCCAGTGGTATTGCTATTTCTTTTTGTGATTATGAAGAAAAGATATGGCTGAAGGATATTCAAAAACTGATCGGCAAACATATTCCTGTTGTAAAGGATCACCCGTTTGACGTGGCGCTGATGCACGGAACTGTTCAGCAACCGGCCGCACAGCAGTCATCATCATCTTCATTTAATAGCGGAGGCCGCAGAAGTGCAGGCGGGGGAAAAAGATACGGAAGGACTTTCTCACAACGAGCTTAATTCCTGCAAACTGTTCAATAAAAAGGCGGATGAACATTCATCTGCCTTTTTCCTTTTATCACCAGCGATCATTATTTTACCGCCGCCATCTTTTCATTTTCCACACTCTGATCTACGTACGCAGAGACCCATCCTACCTGTCCGTTCTTTACAAGGAAGAATCCTTTTGATTCATACACGGATTTGAACTGGCGCATGATCTTCAATAAAAGCCCGGCGCCAGCCATCAGCGAACGCTGATCAAATACGCTATGTACTCTTTTTATCTCTTTGCTGATGGCAGCTTTATCGAGACTTTCATCAGCAATATTTTTTACAAGGGACGCATCCGACAAAGATGCATAATCGCTGTATAGCCTGTCGTACAATTGCTGCACATCCTCGTATGATACCGTCACTACCGAACTCTTTGCCTGCTCCGGCCGGAGCAGCGTTGCAGTAGCCCAGGCGATCCCTCCGCTAAAAGCGATATAATCGTTCAGGTTATAAGCGCCGCTTGAATTTACAGCATAAATAAGCTCTGAGTTTTCAGCACCTAATAGAACACGGTATAACTGTTTGCTGTAGTTCGTTAATGTTTTATCATATTCATCCATTCTCTTTTCTGCAGCATTAGCAGTACTCTTTGTACCCCAGTTGAGCTGGAATAGTTTAAAGTCCTTTGTATTATCGTCAGAAGGGAAATAGCCACCTTTGGTATTACCGCTGCCGATATCGATCAGGAATGTAGCGAAGCGTTTTGATTGAGGAACGATACCGAGATGCGATAACCTGGCTTCCTGCAATACATCCACCACTTCCACCTGGCGGGCGGGTTCGTTGATCTTATAACGGAAAGAATCTACAAGGTCGATCACCCATTTGGTCTTATCTTCTTTTTCCGCCTGCATCTTCACGCCACTGCTTACCACTGTAAATATCTTGCCGGAAGGGATGTTGTATCTGGTCAGGGCAGTAGTAAATAAACCGCTGAGACCTTCCACAGTTGCCTGGAAAGTAGATGGGGTAAATGAAATGAAATCTGTATTGACGGTAGTATCCTTTAAAATATTGAATGAGCCGGTTGCTTTTGCATCTTTGCCAACTTCCAGCAAACTCATTTTTACACCTTTTGAGCCTACTTCAATGCCTGCATAAACAGTCCCGTTCTCAAACTTTGGTTTGTAACTATCCTGTGCTTTTGTTGAATTGAATGCAGTGAAAAGGCAGGCAGCAAATACCAGTCCCCCGGTGAATTTTGTGTACATGTTTCTGAATAGTTTAGTTCACTTAAGTACTTCAACTTACAATATTAGGCAGACTACGCTTAGCAGCCGAAAATACACTTCCTGATGTGAAAAAAATGTGCTTAACTCTTTCAGAAAGAGGATGATTATGATAGGTATTGAAGAATATAGATGAGACAGGTGTTTAGCGACTTATCCAAATATTTCATTGAGAACAGCCGCCAGCCGGATACCGCCCTTCAGCAACTGCTTATTCAGGGTCTCTGCGTATTTGAAGTTATAATCGTATCCCAGCTTCTGGTCAGGCTGTGTGATATCTGCATACAGTCCCTGTGATACCTGGTACGATTCATAGAACCATTCTGTCATTGGCTGGTTTTGCCATTCGAGCCGCTGCTGCCTGCTGACATGATTGATGTTTTTGGCGAACTCAGTATAACTGAGTTTTTGAAATTCTACCAGCCTGTCATCCCATATACTGTGCAGGTTGGTAGGTTCATTGAACCAAAGCACTTTGATGCCATTGCCACCCCTGTCTTCGGGACGGCCACCAGCATGAAGCGGCTGGTGCAAATCCCCGATAAAATGGATCAGCAGGCGGAGATAAAGCACTTTCTTTTCCTGGCTGAGCTGTTTGTTATTCTTCAGCTCGCTGATCACAAAGTTGGTTTTGGTATAAAGGTTAGTTCCTGTATCTGCCAGTAGTTTTGAGGTGAACTCATCATGGCTCATTCCCCCTTTACTATTGATGTAATGCCATGAATAGAGGTAGTCATACGTGGAATCGGATTTAATAAAGTCGGCCCAGTTACTTGACATGGCAACCGATTCTTCACCTAATATCTCTTTGATCGCTTTACGGGCTTTTTTCGTGAGGTAATAATCAGCTATTTCCCCGGTAACCCGATGTCCGTTGACACCCCACCACGCCAGGGAAGAAAACGAAATAGAAAAGAGCAGAACGGCCAGCAGTGATCTTTTGAGGAAACGCATAGTAACAATATTAATAACGGCAAATGTATTAAATAAGGCAACCTGAAAACAGGTATCAAAAGTTTATTTCTCTGGTTGAAAGATCAGAATTTTATTTTATCACCGGCGCAATAATAGTAGCCGGGCAAACCTTCGATAGGGCTTACTTTATCCGGTTGCCCGCATTTGGGACAAATGACATGATCATCTTCATCTACCTGCAGGTAACCTTTGAATGTATAAAAAGTAAGCTCTATACGATCGCTTTCAAATTCTTTATAGCTTTTCAGATAGATAGTATCCTGTGCATGATGCGAGTCAATGTAGAAAAAATCAAAAGATATCTCATCAGCAGGAATGAAGGTGACCGAGAACCTGCCTGTTGAATCAGCCGGTGCGCTGGCCAGAATTTTATCATCGCCTTTCACGACGATCTCAAACCGGCATTTTCTTTTATCATGGGCATGCACGACTAATTTACCGTCAATATGAACAGGATCTGTGGTGATAATAAAACCACTAAGAACAAACGCAAAGGCGATGAATGATATGGCAGGCAGTATTTTCATGCTTATTTTACCGGCGATTGGTCAACCGGCCAGTCATCCGTGCGGAACGGACACAAAGGTAGTCCTTCCTTGCTGAAAACATTGCCGATGATGGTATTGCCAAACCCGTAGCGGACATGGACCGGTTGCTTTACTGTCTTGTTCCAGACAACGATCTTACTGCCTTCGATCTTTGCTTCTGCAGGCAGCCACTCTTCCTTTTCCCCGGAAATATAAAAGCCATTGATGACCTTGTCTTTTGCCATTAACCCGGCCGGGACATTGCTGAAACTCAGGGATAGTTTACCCTTAATTGTTTCTTTATTGCTGAACATTGGATTTTTATAGGCCCCCGGATCTTTATGATAAGTTTCTGCCAGCGCACAGTTGGCCAGCCTGTTGCCAACGTCCCTCTTATTGGAAGGATGGATATTGGTTACTGAATCGATAAGGTCGGTTATCACCACCATTCCTGTTCCCGGGTGGTTCATCACTTTTGTCTCCTGCTCCTGCACCAGGGCCCCTACGTTATGATTGCCATATTTATAAGGGGCTATCTGTACATAATAAAATGGCAATGGTTTCCCCCACTTATTTCTCCAGCTATCGATCATTGCCGTCAGCAGTTGCGCATAAGTATTATTGGTGCCTGTATTGCTTTCCCCCTGGTACCAGATAGCGCCGGCAATAGTGAATTTGATAATGGGAGCTATCATTGCATTAAAGCTCAACCCCGGTTTTGATGGCCACCAGGCGAACTCCTGCAGTTTACCGGCAGCTTCTTTCAGGGCCGTATTACCATTTACCACTTCTGCAGGCGTCCATACTTCCGCAGGCGTGCCGCCCCAGCTTGCATTGATCAAACCGACAGGTACATTCATATCCTTATTCAGTTTTCTGCCAAAATAATACCCCACAGCGCTGAACCCTTTTATTGAGTTGGAGTCGCAGACCTGCCACCTGGCCTTTACATCATCCTGCGGATAGTCAGATGTGGTCCGGGGAATGTGAAAGAAACGGATATTGTTGTTATAGCAGGCAGGCAATTCTTCTTTGATGAAACCGGCATTATTGTAATAGCTCCATTCCATATTCGATTGCCCGCTGCAAAGCCATACCTCGCCGATAAGGATATCTTTCAATACTACTTCGTCCCAGTCACTTTTAATCGTGATGGTGTAAGGGCCACCTGCTATGGGGGTCTTTAGTTTTACGCTCCATTTGGCTGTATTGGCCACTTTAGATGTCACACTCGTGTTGTTCCAGCTACCCGATACTTTTACCTGCTGACCGGTAGAGCCCCATCCCCATATTGTCACCGAATCATTTTGCTGCAATACCATGCCTGAGGAAACGACGGCAGGAAGGCGAAGCTGGGAAAAAGAAGAAAAGGAAAGGGCCAGGAAGGTCAAAAGCAGGGAAAAGAAAGATCGCATGGCAAAAAAATTTGGACGTAAAAGTAATGAATGAACAAGTAAACAGCAGATGACTTTTGCAGGTAAAAGGTTGCTGAAATTGGGGCTTACCTGCCGATACCGGGGTTTGGTCTTTACGAACCCGCTTTACATCATTCTTGTACTGCTGTGTGGGACACGCATCAGGGCGACATCAATCCATACGGTATAGTCTGCAATTCATTCACGTTTCGGCAACCCGGAGAAATGCCCTGTATTTATTTTGTTGTTTGAACAGGAACGAATGAGAATACTTTTTATCGGCGATAGTATAATCCGTGGCACAACAGGAGTAAACTGGGTAAAACACTTAGCCCGCAAACACCCTGAATGGACAATAGAGAATGAGGGTGTGAACGGCGATACATTGACAAAGATCAAAGAGAGACTGGAAAGAAAACTGAAGATATCCCGTTCTTATGATGTGATCGTGTTGCAGGGAGGTGTGAATGATATCCTGATCCCTTCCTTCAAAGACCGGGGCGTATTATTTGGCAATGCCCACTGCCATTTATTAAAAAAAGGGTATCACCCGCTGAAGGATGGCCCGGATGTTGAAACCATTTTTCATGAGATGATCAGCCTGATCAGGCGGCGTACAAAAGCAACTATCGTACTGGCCACTATCGGGTGCATGAGTGAAGACCCTGGTTTTTACCTGAATGACAGGAAAGATGAATTCAATGCCATTATTCGCAAAGTGGCCCGTTACAATGGGTGTGTGCTGGCAGATATAGCTGCTATTTTTGATCCATACCTTAGCAAACGGAAGACGAATAGTTTCTTCCTTGAACGTTTTATCAATACTGCATGGCTGGATGCGTTTCAATGCCGTGTGTTAAACCGTGCCGATGCACTCAGCCGCCGGCGTGGACTTCATCTTACCATTGACGGTTTGCACCTCAACAGCAGGGGAGGCGTGATCTGGCTGCATGAAATAGAAAAACAATTGTTATGCTGCAATCATCCGGCCTGGATCAAAGCATTGAGAAAATAAAGGCAGTATCATTTTTGTTTTTCAGCCCAGGCATCCATTCTTTGTTCTAATACATCCAATGGCACACAGCCATAGCTGAGAAATTCATCATGAAAAGCGGCCAGACTGAATTTGTCCCCTAATTGTTTTGCATACTTATTTCTCAGCTCCCAGATCTTCAATGAACCGATCTTATAACTCAGTGCCTGTCCCGGAATGGCCATATACCTTTCAATCTCGGCAGTAGCGCCTTCTTCACTGATCGCTTCATTCTCCATCATGTATCTTATGGCTTCTTCACGGGTCATATTCTTTGTATGCATGCCTGCATCTACCACCAGGCGGATAGCACGGTGTATCTCATCACCTAAAGCCCCCATGTACTGATAAGGATCGGTGTACAAGCCTAATTCTTTACCAAGGCTTTCTGTATATAATGCCCATCCTTCACCATAAGCGCCATACCATAGAAAACGGCGGAATTTTGGCAATGCCGTATCCTCATTCTGTAAACTGTTCTGGTAATGATGACCAGGTATGGCTTCATGCAGAAAGAGGTTTTCCATACCACTGGTGGTATTGAATTGGGTGGCATCTACAATAGGGATGTAAAAAATACCCGGCCTGCTTCCATCAGGAGCGCCGGGATTGTATTCGGCGGCGGCGCTGGCAGCACGGAATGCCTCAGTTTGCCTGATCTCGAATTTTGTTTTGGGGAATTTACCGAACAAATTCTTCAGGTGCGGTTCTATCTTAGCCTGTATGACACGGTAAGCATCCAGTATCTCTTCCGGTTTTGTGTAGGGCTTGAATTTTTTATCCGTGCGCAGGTAAACAAAGAATGAGTCAAGGCTGCCGGTAAACCCAACCGAGTTTTTGACACTGTTCATTAAATCCCTGATCCGTTTTACTTCCTGCAGGCCGGTATTGTATATTTCGTCAGGTGTTTTGCCGGTCGTGGTCCACAAGCGGGAAATGTATTTATAATACGCATCACCGCCGGGCACACCGCTTATGCCGGTTGTTTTTCTTGCCTTTGGTAAATACTCATTTTTTAAAAAGACAGCGAGTTTTTGATAAGCCGGTACCAGTTGTTCTGCGATCAGTTTTTTATACTCTTCAGTGATCCGTTTCTTATCAGCATCGCTAAAACCGGCAGGTATATTGGTAACGGGCCCGTAAAAGATACTTTTGGTCATGTCGCTGGTCACCATTGCTTCCATCTGCGGGATCATTTTTACGACTAACTTTTCGGGTAAAACTATCCCGGTTGCTATTCCTTTTTTAAAATATACAATAGCGCTGTCTGACCAGGCATTAAAAACTGAAGCCCGTTTGACCCAGTTGTCATAATCTGCTATTATTTTGAACGGTTGGTTACCTGATCCGCTTCCGAGCTGTCCCATTGTAAGCGGCAGTCCCCAGAACTGCTGAAAAGGGATATACGTAGTGAAATGATATTGCAGACCTTCCAGGCTGATGTTCATTTCATGTTCAAATACATCGTAACTGGTTTTATCATTCTCGTTCAGGGCGTCTCTGTCAAATTTCTCCAGGGCAGCGAGGTTCTTTGAATAAAAATCTTTTAGTCTGGCTACATGTCCATCCGTAAAATCAATGTATAGCCTGTCATTGAATCCTTTTTCTCCGTTTGCTGTGGCTTCAAGCGGGAATATTGCCATACGTTCATTGTAATAATTTTCAAACAGCGCGGCAAGCTCCCTGTTATTTTCAATGGCGGGAGACTTTGTTCCGGTAGTACAGGCTGCGAGCAAATAAATGAGGACGGTAAATGAAAAAAGTTTCTTCATACAAATGATTAAAGACGGAAGATAGGGAATTGACGTTTTTGCTGTTTGAAATAATGAGCAACGGTATTTTATATTGCTGATCAGTTCTCTCCTGAACGATTTTCTGCCACCAGCCCGCCGCATTAGTGGACAGGAAAAAGGATAAATAAAAGAACTTTGCTGTACGCCATTTTTTTTCGATATTAGCGGTTCATTTATTGCTTCCATACTCCCGTCCCTGCTAATAACTGATTTCCCTTTTCAGAATCCTGATATCACTTGCGGCAACCTATCCTCAGGAACCACTGCCAATTATTAAATTAATAAGCAATATGCCGGATATGTTTATTACCAGGAAGTTTTTATTTGCCCTGATTATTCTCTTTATACATAAGGAGCCTGTAATTGCACAACGGCAAAACCTTTTGCTGGAAAGTGCCTTTGAAAATGGTGCTTATTTATCCGGCTGGGGCAATGGCCAGCATTGTTGTGATTATTCGGTACAGCAAACTTCGGAGCAGATAAAAGCGGGAAGTAAGGCCCTCCGGATGGAAGTAAGAAGCACGGACCCGCAGGTGAGCAATTCTATCCGTTCCGAAATAACGGTGGATACTGACCCACTGGACCAGGACAGGTGGTATGGACTTTCCCTGTGCCTGAAAGACTGGACGGATGACCCGGCGCCTGAAAGCGTTTTTCAATGGCATCCCGACAATGCTACCGGATCTGCGTCAATGTCATTACTGGCAACAGGGGGCAGGTTTGCGTTTTCTACTAATAATACCGGCGGCACATCCGATAATGAATATGCTGACCTTGGCCCTGTTGTTTCCAATAAGTGGGTGGACTTCGTTATTCATATCCGTTGGGCCACCGATACTACCGGCCTGCTGCAGGTATGGATGAATGGCGGCCTGGTGATAGACCGTTCAGGAGTAAAGACTGCTGCAACACAATCATATTTCAAACTTGGCATTAATAAATTCGGGTGGGGCAACCAGCCGTCAGCGGTCACACAGCGCATAGTGTACTATGATGAAGTTAGGATCGGCAACGCCAATGCTTCTTACAAAGATGTTGCCCCTTTCCTGCCTAAAAGAGATTATTTCGGGGGATTATAGTGGGATCAATTTCGTGATCCTGCAGCCGCAACTATTGCACAGGTGGTTTGAAAGGAATGTTCACCTTGACAGTACATCCCTTGCCCGGGGCAGTGATGAATGCAGCGTTCCCTTTACACCTTTCTGCCCTGAAAAAGATATTCTGGATACCAAGCCCTTTTTTCACTTTCATGAAATCGAAGCCTCGGCCGTCATCAGTGATGACTATGCTGATCTGTTTCTCATTTTCCGATAATTCGATCCTGACATTTTTCGCATCTGCATATTTCAGGATATTACTTACCTGTTCCTGGGTGATCCTGTACAGGGCAAGTTGAACATCAGGGTCTGCCTGTAAATCTCTGTTGTTGCAATAAAATTTCGCTTTTAATTTATTCAACTGGTTGATACCGGCTGTCAATTCATCTATAGCTTCAGGAAGCCCAAGATTGAAAATGACATTGGGGCTTATCCTGTGGCTGATGTTCCTGATCTCATTCACCGCTGCCATCAGGTTTTGTTCGGCCCGCAGGAGAAGGTCGCTCTTACATTCTTCATTGGCCCTTTCGAGGAACAGCTTGGATGTAGCTAATCGCTGGTTAACGTTATCGTGTAATTCATCAGATATCTCTTTTCTTTCCCTTTCCTGGGTATCTACGATCGCATTCAGCATACTTTCTTCCATTTTCTTTTGCTGCGTCAGGTCTCGGGTCACTTTGGTAAAACCTATCACTGATCTGTCTCTTTCGTGAATACTCGTAATGACCACGCTTCCCCAGAACATACTTCCGTCTTTGCGTACCCGCCAGCCTTCCTGTACCGATTTACCTTTATGAAGGGCCTCCGACAGTACCTTTTCAGGTAAAAGGTTTTGCTGGTCATCGGGCGTATAAAATATGCGGAAACTTTTGCCGATCACTTCTTCACTGGTGTACCCTTTGATCCTTTCGGCGCCTTTATTCCAGTTGATCACCAGCCCATTGGTATCAAGCAGAAGGATCGCATAATCTTCTACTTCTTCTATCATTTTATAGTAAATACTCTCGGTAAACAGGATATCATCCTGGGCGGGGTGGGCGGCGAGTAACCGTTCTTTTGAATTTTCAGGTCTCATGTTGTTCGTTTAATAGGATAAGTAATAAGACCTCCCGGGCACAATTGGTTAAGGATCTTTTTTCACAAAAGAGAATTTTCATTTTAAATATACATTTTTTTGAAATGTATAATCCACTTTCTTGAAATATGTCAATACGTATTTTCTTGTTGTACGTAGTGCTAAATAGCATGGTGCCACCTGTATTTAATAGTGATAATAACGGGGCAACCGGAAGTCATATCCATATTCCGCTTACATTAGCAGATAAAATTTACCAAACATGAACCTCTCTGTCACAAAAAAACTGGCAGCCTGCATCGTGGCGGCTGCGTTTCTTTTTTCTTTCACCACAATAGCTGACAAAGCCATTTTTGCCGGCTCGTGGACATTGAATGAATCAAAAAGTGAGCTTGGGAATTTTGGCCGCTTTGCCGCCCGGAAAATAAAAGTAGAGCAAAAAGAAGATGCCATTACGATCTCGAAAACATCAGCTTCGCCCGGTGGAGATGATGTGACAACCACCGAGACTCTTACTTTCGATGGCAAAACATCCGAGACAACTGTCTTTGGCGGTTCCAAAAAGAAATCTGTTGCCAAATGGTCAGAAGATGGCAAGACCCTGTCGATCACTTACACGATCGCATTTGAAAGGAATGGACAGACCTTTGATATCAATGGAACGGAAACGTGGACACTGGCCGATGAAGGCAAATCACTATCGGTGCAAACTGTTTCTTCTTCGCCGCAGGGGGAGCGTACCACAAAAGCTGTGTATGATAAAGAATGATTCAGCGGTCTGATAAATAAAAAGAGGCAGGATGATATCATCCTGCCTCTTTTTATTTTATACTTTTTACATGGAAATATCAGAATCTTTTGCGGTCTCTGTCATTGTTGTTGCCGGATTTATTATAGCCGCCACCACCGCCGCCGCGATATCCACCACCACCGGAACTACCACCGCGATAACCGCCGCCGCCGCCTCTGCTGCCACCGCCGTATCCGCCACCGCCTCTGCTGCCCCCGCCATAACCGCCGCCTCCGCCACCCGGCTTGTCCTCCGCCGCTTTTACTATCAATGGTTTTTTGCCCAATGAAATATCATTCAGGCTCTCAATAGCATCTTTGGCTTCAGCTTCGTTAGGCATTTCTACAAAACCAAATCCTTTACTTTTCCCTGTTTCCCTGTCCATAACAACTTTGGCAGAAGTGATCGTACCGAATTTTTCAAATATCTCTTCGAGTTCGGCATCATCAAGATCGTAAGGAAGGCCGGCGACAAAAATTTTCATCTAACTATTTTTTGTAAAAATACAGAACTTACCGATGCCCTGCCTGATAAAAATATCTTGTGCAAAACTTCTGGCCTGAGGATAAGAATTGGCTGAAACAGGGGTGTTTGCCGGCAGATGTACAGTTTCGCGGTTTTTACTTATTTCCGACCCTTTTGTAATTGAAAGCGATGGTATCTTTTCCCTCTTTTGCATTCGGACCAAAAATAAACGCATTAACTGAACTGTCATCAGGAACTGTGTAGTTGATATCTGTGGGGAAATCATGTGCAGGATTGCTGAACTGAACAGAATTCTCATTTAACAGCGAGGAAGTGAATTTGACTGCTTTGCCGTCATTTTGCCCTTTCACTGTATTTTCAAAAACCCATTGATCATTTTCCGGGTAAATATTTGCCTGTTCATTCCAGGAGGTATCTGTTCCTTTAATGCTGAAGGCAACCGAACGATAAGTGCCGTCTTCATTCTTCATCCATCTTTCAAAATTTTTATGGTCTTCACTTTGCCATGTGCCCAGAAGTTTGTCGAATACAAGTGCTTTACTAGATCGGGCATTGCCCGTTGCGCTTTTCACGGGTTCCGGTTCTTTACTTTTTTCATCCTGGCACCCCAAAGCAGACAAGGTAAAAGAAAATGCAATGAGTACTTTGATCAGGATTTTTTGCTGCTGACAGATCATATATTTTTTGTGCAAAATAGCCGCGGAAGTAAACCCGAAATTGTAAAATTGCGACAGGTCACTCAGCCGATGCGAATAAAGTGGCAAAACGGAGGTTCCCGGCAAAAAATGATTTGGGACTCAAGCCTGTAAATTCTTTGAAGTCTTTAATGAAATGTGCCTGGTCATAATACCCGTTATCGTAAGCAAGCGATGTCAGGCTGGAAAAATTATTTTCCTGCAGCATCTTTAGCGCAGCCTGCAGTCTTACAGCTTTGGAAAGTTGTTTGGGGCTCATACCTACTGTTGCGGCGAATTTTCTTTCAATATTGCGCCGGTTAATATTCATCTTGCCGGCAAGATCCGCCACAGCTATCTGTCCCTGTGATCGAAAAATAGCATCTACACAATTTTTAGTAATCGTATCTGCTGTTCCCGGATCGGCAAGAAGCGATAAAAGGAATTGCTCAATTATTTTTATTCGCTGTAAGTTTCCTGTTGCGGATAGTATTTCCTTTTCCAGGTCATGGCCCTTGCCGCCAAACAAATCGCCCATACTGACAGCCTTATTTTCAAGTGCTGATACAGGTATTTTCAAAAAAGGACTCAGCCCTTCGGGATGAAATCGTGCGGAAACGATACCACTTGCACCGGTCGGTTCTATCTCGATATACCTGGTGATCTGTCCGAAGATAAAACTGCGGGGCTGGACAACAAAGGAACCATCTTCGAAGTACTGTTTATAAAGATCGCCGTAATGAAAGATCATTTCCATGCATCCGTCGGGCAGTACACGCTGACGTGACGGTTCTTCTTTGCTGTCAGCTTCTAACGTCCAGAAGCATTTTACAAAAACCTGAAGCTCCCGGGAGGGTGTATAGACCTGGTAATTCATGTAAGTACAGTAGGTTTAGTCTCCTGTACTCTAAAGTTATTACATGTAATAGTTACAATAAAATCACTTTGAGCCACCGGCATCAATGCGTCGCCCGATGAGATATCCTGCTATACCGCCTCCAATAAGACCGGTAACTGCCCACACGAGAGAGGTGTTGCCGGCAAAATACCCAAGAAGCAGTCCTGCTACGGCGCCACCAAATGCAAATACACCTGAAGCAGATGATCTGCCTTTTGTTCTCACGGAAGTGGTAGCATCATGACTATGCTTGAATTGCTGAACATGTTGTTTATGTTTCTTACGATGGTGAGGCCTGGCCATTTTTTTCTTTGAAATTACAAAAAGCAACGTACTGACAGCACAGTCTGACGAAAATCAGCCCGGGCGGCATGAGCTTCATGTGCCGGTATGACGCATCTCATCCGTAAAATCCTCAATTCGTTCATGACATTGTTTGCATTGAGCACATGCAGTTCTTTCTTTGTGCAGCAATACCATTAAACCTTATCTTTTTATGAAAAAATGTGGTAATGCAAAATATAAGAACCGTGGATCACAATTAACGATCGGATTTTTTTTCAAATAGCAGGCAAGCAATTAATATAATGAAAAGAGCATCCCGTAAGATGCTCTTATTTTTTCGGTCATCCGTTTATCCCCCCACTGACCTCTATCCGTTGCCCGTTGATCCATTTGGCATCTTCTGTGCACAGGAATGCAACAACGCCTCCGATATCATCTGCATTACCTACTCTTCCTAACGGCGACAATGAGCTCAACCTGGTTTTCATCTCAGGGTTGCTGCGGATAGCGGCACTGTTAAAATCGGTTTCGACAGGACCCGGTGCTACCACATTGGCGCCGATCCCTTTTGCCCCTAATTCTTTTGCGAGGTATTTGGTGAATACTTCAATAGCGCCTTTCATGGATGCATAAACAGAATAGCCGGGATTACTGAAACGGGTAGTGCCTGTAGAGATATTGATGATCCGTCCGCCGGGATTGATCTTCGGCACGCACTTCTGCGTCAGGAAGTACACACCTTTAAAATGAACGTTGAGAAAATCGGTGAATAGCTCCTCCGTTACTTTTTCAAAAGGAACGGTAGCCCCCATACCCGCATTGTTGATGAGGAAATCGAAGGATGACACTTTCCATTCAGACTGCAGCATAGTTGAGACCTGTGTTACAAATCCATCCAATGAGTTGAAATCTGACATATCGAGCTGAAGGGCTGCTGCCTTCTGCCCGGTTTGTTCGATCTCAGATACCGTATTACCGGCATCTGCTTTATTATTACGATAGGTAAGAATAACGTCTATTCCTTTTTTAGCGATGCTGATGGCCATATCCTTTCCCAGGCCGCGGCTTCCGCCTGTGACCAATGCGATCTTTTTTTGTACTGACATGTGTAGTTTTTTTGATTTACTGATTCAAAACAAAGTTCACAGTATTCAGCGACGAAAAATGGTGAGTGTTTCAGTTTTCAGGATTGTTTACCTGTGCTTGTCCCGGAATTTTTTGGGTGTTATACCAGTGTACTCTTTGAAGAACTTGGTAAAATTGGATGGATCATAGGTCAGTTGTGCCGCGATCTGTGAGATGGGGAGAGTGGTACTGAGCAACAATTCTTTGGATATTTTGAGCAGCCTCTCTTCATAGTGGTCACAGGTGGAGCGGCCGGTAACTTCTTTGATAGTATTGCTCAGGTGGCCGGGGTGGACATGCAACAGGCTGGCAAAATCCCTGATCTCCAAAGTTTTTTCCACTATGCCGGCTTTCAGACCGGCAATATGTCTATCCAGCTCAGTGAGGTATTGCTGCACGATCTCTTTTTTCCGGCCTGTGATGACAATAGCTGAAACTACACTCATGATCTGTGTAAAATTAAATAATTATTTCTTTTAACAACAGAACAGCGTATTGGTTTGATTAAAATCAGGGAAAATGCGCCTGAAGGTCATGAGTAACGCACCGTTACTGTTTTAGTATTACATGTCAATCCTGTTATGCGCTGGTTCAGGCAACTGGTATATCTCAAGGCACTGATCGTTCCTCTGAGTTTGTTCTTTATTCTCATGCTGGCCGGAACGATCGGTTATATGATCATCGAAGGGTATTCGCTGATCGAAGCTTTTTATATGACCGTGATCACCGTAGCTACAGTAGGTTATATGGAAGTCCACCCTTTGTCAGAAGCAGGAAGAGTATTCACTATTGTTATCATTCTCATTAATATCATTGGGTTTTCTTTTTTTCTTACTTATATCACCCGTTATCTGCTCGATGGCGAACTGATCCGTCAATATAAAAGATTGAAAATGGAAAATGAAATTCATCATCTCAGCGGCCATGTGATCGTTTGCGGTTTTGGCCGAAATGGCTCCGAATGTGCACAGGTGTTGCACGAGAACAGGATACCTTTTGTTGTGCTGGAGGAAAAACATGAGCTTCCCCAGACTCTTCCTTTTCCTGTAAAATATTTTATTAAGGGCGATGCGACAAAGGACGAAACATTGAAAGAAGCAGGCATTGAAAGGGCACGGGCTATTATTTGTACCATGCCGATAGATGCGGATAACCTTTTTACAGTGATAACGGCCCGGCAGATCAATCCTGGCATCACCATTATCAGCAGGGCATCGCAGGACAACAGTGTGATCAAGTTAAAAGTAGGAGGCGCCAATAATGTGATCATGCCGGATAAGATCGGCGGCGCCCACATGGCCACACTTGTGATGAACCCTGATGTACTGGAAATGCTTTCGCTGATGACCACGAGAAATACGCCTGAGTTCAAAGTGGCAGAGATCATGGCGACAAGGGCCATATCGCTTGGAGAGCTGGATATCTGGAAGAACTCGGGATGTACTTTATTAGGTGTCAAAAGCAATAATAGCTATAAGCTTAACCCGGCGCCTGATTATTACGTAAAACCCAATGAAAGACTGATAGTCATGGGTAGCGAAGAGCAGATAAAACTGGCTTCAAAAACCGTGTGATCTTTCAGATAAAATTCAATGAACAAATGACAGGAATAATCAATACAAGTGCGGCCTTAAATCATTCCTGAGCTTTGGTACAAACTGAGTATTTTCGCTGTCTATTAAAGAAAATTTTGTGACCCTGTTTGCCCGATTTGCAGCGCTTTTACTGGCTTTATCCGTTTTACCCGCAATTGTCTATGCCCAGCTTTGCCAGGGGAGCCTGGGCGATCCGCTTGTGAATATCACTTTTGGTTCCGGCTCCAATCCCGGACCGCCGTTGGCAGCGGCCACCAGTACTTACCAGTATTTTTCAAATGACTGCCCTAATGACGGTTTTTATACAGTAAGGAGCAATACGTCAAATTGTTTCGGCGATTCCTGGCATACTCTTACTGCTGATCATACCGGCAACCCCAGCGGATATTTCATGCTGGTCAATGCTTCGATCGGTAAAAGCGATTTTTACCTGGATACTGTAAAAAGCTTATGCAGTGGTACCACGTATGAGTTTGCTGCCTGGGTAGTGAACGTACTCAAATCCAGTGCCTGTAGTGGCAATGGTATTCAGCCAAAGCTCATTTTTACGATCGAGCGAACGGATGGTACTATCATTCAAACATACAATACCGGCTTCATTCCACAGCAGGCTTCTCCCTTGTGGCAACAGTGGGGTTTTTTCTTTACCACACCGGTGGGTGTTTCCGATATTGTTTTGCGGATATTCAATGATTCGCCCGGGGGATGCGGCAATGACCTTGCTTTGGACGATATCACTTTCCGTCCATGCGGGCCTCAGCTTACTTCTTCCATTACCGGTAATAGTTCTGCTAATGTAAACCTGTGTGAAGGCGCTGCACAATCATTTACTTTCAATGGCGCTTTATCTGCAGGGTTTAATAACCCTTCGTTACAGTGGCAGCAAAGTATCAATGGCGGCGTATGGACAGATATTCCCGGTGCCACTGCCACTTCTTATTCAACCAGCTTTCCTGCCAATACAGCTTCAGGTATTTATTCGTTCCGGCTTTCCGCTGCAGAAGCTGGTAATATGAGTTCTGCCAAATGCCGTGTTGCTTCGCCGGCATTGACGGTGACCATTCATGCCAACCCGGTAACTTCTGTTTCCAGCAACTCCCCGGTATGCGAAAACAATGAACTGAGTTTTACGGCGACAGGAGGTGCTTCTTATCAATGGAATGGCGTCAATGGTTTTTCAGCAACGGGTAGTACTGTTTTGATCAGCCAGGCTCAGCCTGTGCATTCAGGGAAGTACTATGTTCTGGCGACAAATACTGCCGGATGTACGCATCTTGATTCTGTAACTGTATCTGTCAATATGAACCCTGTTGCATCTGTTTCATTTACGGAGGCTACGATATGCGAAGGCGATCTTGTACAATTGAAAAGTAATGGCGGCGGTACTTATCAATGGCAACCTGCGAGCGGATTGTCATCAACCAGTATTGCAGACCCATTCGCTTCTCCTGCGGATACAACCGGCTACAAAGTGATCGTGACAAACCAGTTTTCATGCACGGATACAGGATGGGTAACTGTCAATGTAGTGGAAAGAGCCCGTGCGAATGCGGGCCCCGATAAATACATTATTAAAAACAATAGCGTACAAATATCGGCTTTAGCTACCGGCCAGAATATTTCTTATACCTGGTCCCCGGATATATTTATCAATGATATCACTTCATTACAGCCGGTAGTGGCGCCGCCACATGACACTACGTATATATTGACCGTACTATCTGAAGAAGGTTGCGGGGTAGCGGTTGATTCCGTGCATGTATATGTGTATGCCGATGTATATGTACCTACTGCTTTTACCCCTAACAATGACGGGAAAAATGATACATGGTTCATACCGGCACTCACGGCCTATTCGGTCTATACGGTTTCGGTGTATAACCGCTATGGAGAATTGATCTTTCATATCAAAGATGCCAACAAACCCTGGGATGGAAAATACAAAGGCATCCCTCAACCTGCCGGCGCTTATGTATATGTGGTGGAACTAAAAGATGAAAAAAGGCTATTAAAAGGGACGCTGATGATCGTCAGGTAATTTTTTTATAAGGGTATATTCCCATGCTTTTTTCTCGGCCGTTTGGCTACTTTGTTTTCCAGCATCGCAAAGGCTTTGATGAGTTTCTTTCTTGTTTCCTTAGGCTCTATCACTTCATCAATGAATCCTCTTTCTGCCGCTGTATAGGGGTTGGCAAATAATTCTGCATATTCTGCTTCTTTTTCCAGTAATTTTTTGGCAGGGTCATCTGCCGCAGATATCTCATTTTTAAAAATGATCTCACTGGCGCCTTTTGCTCCCATTACTGCAATTTCTGCAGTAGGCCATGCGTAATTCATATCAGCGCCGATATGTTTGGAGTTCATCACATCATAAGCACCGCCATAGGCTTTGCGTGTAATAACAGTACAACGGGGTACGGTTGCTTCACTTAATGCATACAATAGTTTTGCACCATTGGTGATGATGCCATTCCATTCCTGGTCGGTGCCCGGCAAAAAACCAGGCACATCCACTAATACCAGTAAAGGGATGTTGAAACAATCGCAGAACCGGGTGAACCTTGCACCTTTTTTTGAACTGTCAATATCCAGTACGCCTGCTAAGCTCATTGGCTGATTGGCTACAACGCCTACACTTCTTCCGGCCAGTCTTGCAAAACCTACTACGATATTCTCCGCATAATCTTTATGTATCTCAAAAAAGGAATCTGCATCGCATATTCCTTCTATAACAGCACGAATGTCATAAGGCTGACTGGCGCTGGCAGGTACAATGGTCTCCAGCACTTCTCTCGTCTCATCGCCCAGCGTGAACGGAACTTTCGGTAATACATCTTCGCAATTCTGCGGCATATAACTCAGCAGTTTTTTTACCTGCATGATGCAATCCATATCGTTTACGGCCGTAAGATGTGTCACACCTGATTTGGTAGAGTGTGTTGAAGCGCCGCCTAATTCTTCAGAGGTCACTTCCTCATTGGTTACGGTTTTTACCACATTGGGGCCGGTAACGAACATATAACTGGTATTTTCTACCATGATCGTGAAATCGGTCATAGCAGGTGAATACACCGCGCCGCCGGCACAGGGCCCCATGATGGCTGATATCTGCGGAATAACACCCGATGACTGTACATTCCGGAAAAAAATATCAGCATACCCGCCTAATGATCTTACGCCTTCCTGTATCCGGGCACCGCCGGAATCATTCAGCCCGATCATCGGTGCGCCTGCTTTCATCGCCAGGTCCATGATGCGGCAGATCTTTTCAGCATGTGTTTCTGATAACGATCCCCCAAATACTGTGAAGTCCTGCGCAAATACATATACCAGCCTGCCATTCACTGTTCCATATCCTGTTATTACCCCATCGCCGTAATATTTCTGGTCTTCCATTCCAAACTCTTTGGTACGATGAATAACGAGGGCGCCGACCTCTTCAAATGAACCGGGATCCATTAATAATTCTACCCGTTCTCTTGCTGTCAATTTCCCTTTTTTATGCTGCGCCTGTATCCTGTTGATACCACCCCCCAGTTTCCCTTCCTCAATCTTTTCTCTTAATATTTCAGTTTTTGACTTCATCAGCTTATATTTTAAAATTATTTTCCCTGGCAGCTTTCGTCTTCTATCTCCATTACTTTCTAATGGGCAAGCCGTCTCTTCCAACTGGTCGATTTATGTTCGACAGGGTTCAGCATTTTTTGTTTTTCCACCCAATACTTCAGCGCTGCAATAGCTGCTATCTCAGCGTTGTTTTTTTGTTTTTCTTTTATTTTCTCAGGGGTATAATAGTTTTTTACAAAATGGGTATCAAACCTGCCGGAAAAGAAAGCTTCATGTTCAAAGACAAATGTGCCAAAGGGAAGGGTAGTAGCAACACCTTCGATCTTATAATCTTTAATGGCCCGAAGCATCTTCTGTATCGCTTCTGTTCTTGTTTTTCCATGAACGACCAGTTTGGCTATCATCGGGTCGTAGTAGATCGGAATGGTCATCCCTTCTTCGTAACCATCATCCACACGTATTCCTTCACCGGTTGGTTTTTCGTAACGGGTCAATGTACCTATAGAAGGTAAAAAGTTATTCAGCGGATCTTCTGCATATACACGCAGTTCGATAGCATGGCCATTCAGCACCATATCTTCCTGCGTAAAGCCAAGGGTTAGCCCGGAGGCGATCCTGATTTGTTGCTCTACAAGATCAAGCCCGGTGATCATTTCCGAAACAGGATGCTCTACCTGTAGGCGGGTATTCATTTCAAGAAAATAAAAATTCATTTTATCATCCAGCAAAAACTCAACTGTACCCGTGCTGGTGTAATTACAGGATTTTGCCACTAAAACGGCTGCATCTCCTATCTTTTCACGCAATTCGGGTGTGATAATGGCTGAAGGCGTTTCTTCCACTACTTTTTGATGCCGGCGTTGTATGCTGCATTCCCTTTCAAAGCCATGAATGATGTTGCCGAATTTATCGGCCACTACCTGCACTTCAATATGACGCGGAGAACTTACGTATTTTTCTATGAACACAGAGCCGTCACCGAACGAAGATCTTGCTTCACTGATAGCCCTTTCCATCTGTTCCTGCATATCATCGGCTTTTTCCACTATTCTCATTCCTTTGCCGCCGCCGCCGGCGGAAGCTTTGATCAAAACGGGATAGCCGATCTTATCTGCTACTTCGATAGCGAGATTAACATCATCAATAGCCCTGTCAATGCCGGGTACCATCGGGATGTTATATTTTTTTACACTTTCTTTTGCGGCAAGTTTGGAGCCCATGATTCGCATTGCCTCAGGGCTGGGACCGATAAAAGTAATATCTGCATCTTCTACCTTTTGGGCAAACTCCGCATTCTCACTCAGGAAGCCATACCCCGGATGGATACCGTCAACACCTAATTGCCTGGCAAAAGCAATTATTTTATCTCCGTTAAGATAAGACTGGCCGGAAGGAGCGGGGCCAAGACAAACAGCTTCGTCGGCAAAAAGAACATGCGGTGATTTACGGTCAGCTTCAGAATAAACGGCCACTGACTTAAGTCCCATTTTACGTATCGTACGCATGATGCGTAATGCGATCTCACCCCTGTTGGCAACCAGTATTTTTTGCATCGTTAGAGTTTATATGGTTACGTGACCTGAATAAAAAGAAGAAAATCCAAAAATCATCATTCAAGCTCTACCAGTACTTGGCCTTTTTCAACGGCCTGTCCCGCAATAACGGCGATTCTCCTGATCTTTGCGTTGGCATGAACCGTTATACTGTTCTCCATTTTCATAGCTTCAAGTATCAATATCCTGTCGCCTTCATGTACTTCCTGGCCATCGTTGACCGCAATGCTTAAAACGAGGCCCGGCATCGGTGCTTTGATTTCTTTGATATGTTTACCCGATGAAGAATTGTACCCCATCGTTTCCAGCATCTGGTCGAGCTGATCTTTCACTTCTATATCAAAGGTTTCGCCTTCCACTTCCACTTTTTGTCTTTTGCCACTGATGTCTGACTCCACGATCCTTACATTTACCGACCGGTGATCTTTGATAAGGTTGATCTCATCGGAAGATAAGTTTACAAAATCTGTGGTGTGAATTATACTTTCCGGGAAGGTGAAAACAAATCCATTTGCTATCACCTTGTATGATTTACCCCTGGCAGCCATAGCGCTTCATTTTTATGTAATATAAGCAATCTGAAAATGCGAACCATTTGTTTGAACAGTCCGGAGTCGCTATAATACTCTTCCGGCTATTCCTTAGTAATCAGAATACGCGGCAGGGCGAAGAAAGATGATGTCAATATGCGATACGTTGTTCTTGTATTCAGGCATTGAGGAAAGCTTTTTCCAATAAGGGTCACTGCCAAATGATTTCCAGTGGGCATCTCTTTCGGTCCTGTTATCAAAACAGGTCATGTACATAAGGTTGGGCATTTTGCTCCCTGCGATCACTTCGCTGTAAAAGACGGCATTAAAGTTCAGCCGTTTAAAAAGGCCGATCTCATCACCTTCATTGAACATATGCACTTTATTCTGAAATATTTTTTCTGTGGCGCTTTCATAGCTGCGGAGTTCATATACTCTTTCTTCTTTGGGTGCTTTCAGAGCAGGTAATTGCATTTCCGGGGCTTTTGTAAAAGCCCGGAGTAGTAGGGTCTCCATACGTGAATACGAAGGGTCATTATAGATAGCATTGATATACTCAGCTCCGGCTGATTGGTATGCCGTATCTCTTTTTAATTTATCAGGTATGGAAATGATCTTCTCCAACGTCTTTGCGGGAATAAGGACATAGAGCGTTTTATCAGTCAATGTGTCGTTGGCGATGGGTTTGAAAACTCCCACTTTCGTGATCCCGGCGCGGTGCAGGGCCGGTAATAACGCCTGTTCCAGGTAGGTGTCCAGCATTTTTTCCTGCAGGGCGTTATTAAAATGATAGATCGTAAACTGGTAAAACTCCCTTACAGGTTTACGGGCCATTGAATAAAAAGGGCTCAGTGAAATAATGACCAAAAGTATCGTTATGCGGTAAAAGTTCATTTTTCGGTTCATACGACTAATATTAAATTGTTTTGGCAGAAATTAAAATTAGCGAAATAACCAACGTAAGGAGGGGAGTCGTTTCAGGAGCGGATAATTTCCAATTCGCGACGGATATATTCAGCCAGCATCTGGTGCGCCATTATATCACTGATAATGACCTCACCGATGGTCTGTGTACTTTTCTTATCGGGTCTTGCAAAATATTTCAGATCAATATCGGCGTCGCCTGAATGACAGGAGGTATAGAATGAATGCTGGTCTGCCACGAACCTGTCAAGTCTTTGCAGCATCCTTTCGAGGTATTGTATGGCTTCGCTGGTCTCATCCGGCTTGAAGAGACTGTGGTTGTATAAAAGAACATAGTATCGCTGAAGGGATGTGAACCGGGGCTTGTGATCCCTGAAAAATGATATCTCTTCATTTATGGAGGTAAATCCTTTTTCCCTGATGAGCTTATTGAGCAGGAGGACTGTCTTATTACAGGTGTCGAAATGATCTTCAATTTCATGCAGGCCAAGCAGGCGACCGCCGGTTATGGTAAGGCGTACTTTTAGTTTCTCATACAGTTGTTCTGCGCTTGTTATCAAACCCGGTGATTTTATTATTTCCAGTCAATGATTAACGAATGTACCCGCCTGAATACATTAATTTTCTTTTGAGTAAATATTGGTGCCGGCCAGTTTGCCCCTTATCCGGCTCAGCGATTGCCGGGATATGCCCAGGTAAGAGGCGATCATATACTGTGGCAGTCTTACAGCCAGGTCCGGGTATGACTGCATAAAATCCAGGTACCTTTCATCGCCAAAGACCCCCTGGAGATATAATATCCGCTTCTGCATAAGCCTCAGGTGCTCCAGCATTTCAATGATACATACCTGGTGAAAGTTGTTGTACACAGCGGGCATTTTTTCAAAGAAGGAATGACATGCCAGGAACACTTCGGAGTCTTCCACTGCATCTATGGAGAACATAGAAGGTTCCGCCCGTATCATACTCAACTGGTCGCCTATCCATTTTTCTTTCGGGGCAAATGACAGTATATGCGTTTTCCCTTTCTTATCCGTAACATAACTACGCAGGCACCCGCTGGCAACAAAGCATACATAGGAACTGATCTCTCCCTGCCTGAGCAGTACAGTACCTTTTGAAATTTTTCTGGGCGATAATAATGAAATTATGCTATCGGCTACGTCATCGTTAATGCTATACTTTGCAAAAAGATATGTCTTAAATGTTTTGTTCATTTTACAAACTTTGTCCGTTATCAAAATGATGAATCACTGCCGGAACAGGCCGACAGGTTAGCTTAATAGAAAGCGGTCATTTTACACGGATACACGGTTAAGACAGGAGTAGTTGCAGACAGATCGGCTGGCGTAAAAATGGTTCATATTATAGTGGATTATGGGGTTTCGGCGGCTTGGTTGACAATTATCAACAAAAGTAATATTCGAATTTATTTTATTATAGGCCTGTAAGGGTTATGAGATGTCATTTTCACATTTTTTACCATTTGTGAATAAAGATTCTTGCAAGATATATTCATAGATTTTACCCTATGTTCATTTTTCGTAAATTCCCGATAAGGGGAATGAATAAATAAGGGAATGGTAGAAACCACTCCCGGAATCCGGCTTCCCGGACTGTAACCTGTAAAAGTTCAAAACTGACCTCTTTCACAAAAGGTGATCAGTAAAATAATGTATGCAGGTTGATGCGATGCAATGAATGATGTTCTTATCCTGCTGAAGACTGACCGGCATCTTCACGCATATGAAGCCGATGTGCTGCTTCTGCCAGTTGTTCCAGTTTTTCAAAAAAATAGATCATATTATCATGCTGGATACTATCCGGTAAATGGGGATAGTTCTTTCTGACCATTGTTTCAAAAATCTCCCTGAGCATTTGTTTTATTTCCGGCAAACGGGCAAAGTCAAAAAAACGCTCAAAGACTACATGCGGATCACTCATCTCAGCTTCTGTAAGATTTTGTTCTTTCCAGGAAGGATAGTTAAGAATGGTGGCCATAGCGGTTTGTTTGTACCGGGAATAAACCCTGCACAAGTTTTCCTTTTTTATTTGTTATGTCAAGCGGAAAACCACATGTGTATTCATTTATTAACATAGGCGACAAAGATATGCCCTGTGATCACTCAGGATCATGGGCACCTGCAGGTAGTGAAGTATCTCACCAATTGCGTTGACTTAACACATTCCACTTACCCGGGCTCAGTTTAAGTAATGATATGGTCCGGGTGATAAAGTTTGCGGCAAAATCTTTTTTGGAAAAATGCTCCCATACCCTGTCAAAATCTGAAGGTTTTATATCCGGGGTAGCGATTGTTACATGTGGATGAAATGAACGGTCATCTTTTTTGATATTGGCAGGAAAAATACTGGTAAAATGATCTTCTGCCTGATTCTTTAGTTCTTCTGTTGCCGGATTATCTTTTACCTGTACGAATAAAACCTTTTTCCCGAAATGCGAGAAGCCATTCAACTCTATATTCAGCTCACTCATGTCGCTGGTGAAAGAATGAAATGCCTTTAACAGTTCGGGCTCTTTTGCTTCTTCCAGCCAGAACGGTGGTATCAATGTGATATGAGCCGGTGATTTTAAACCGGCAATACAGGCAAAACGATCCCTCATCCAATATTTGAATTGTAAAACCATTTCATTTACATCCGGCGGGCAGAGCAGTGCGATGTAATACATTTTATATGGCAAATCATAACTCATATGGATGTGAATACTTTTATGCAAGTTACTCATCCAAAGCCATCGGCTTCATGATTCAGATGACCCACCTCATTATTTTTGGATAGGCTGATGATCTACCTTTGAATACGTTAAACTAAAAGAAAGGAGGAAAACACTATGGCAACCACATTCAAGGAAACATTTAAAGTAAAAGGCGAACACCTCCTCAAAAAGATCAAAGAATTGATCGCAGAAGGCAATGTCAGGAAAGTGACCATACATGATAAGGATGATAAAGAGATCATATCGTTTCCGCTGACGATCGGGGTGGTAGGTACATTACTTTCGCCGCTGCTTGCCGCTATCGGTGCTATGGCTGCGTTGATAGGGGAATGTACCATCTCTGTGGAAAGAGAAGAATAACTTATTATCCCTGCACCAGGACCGGGCTTTCTTCTTTTTCTGTAAAATGACCGATGGGTATAAGATGTTTTTCCAGGTGATATTCTTTCAGTACCAACTCCACTTCCTTCACAGTGCCCGGATCAACAGCGATCAGCAGGCCTCCGCTTGTTTGAGGATCAGCCAGGAGACATTTTATTATCTCAGCATTCTTTCCCCATTCATTATTGATAGAAATTTTATGCCCGTAACTATCCCAGTTGCGGTGGGTTCCACCCGGTACGCATTGCTGGCTGATGTAATATGCAAGATCATCAGTGATAAAAGGAATAAGTGATATATCGGGAATGACCGCGGTCAGATCACTTCCTTCGGCCATTTCAGTAAGGTGGCCCAGCAACCCAAAACCTGTCACATCGGTCATTGCATTCACCGCTTTTGTTTTTCCCAGTACTTCCCCCACTTTATTCAATTGCATCATTTGTTTGGCGGCTATTCCGGCATGTATGGGTTTCAGCAGCCCTTTTTTCTCAGCAGTGGTCAGGATGCCAACTCCGAGTGGTTTGGTGAGGAATAAAATATCACCTGCTTTGGCGGTATTGTTCTGTTTGATATTCTTTATATCAATAAGGCCGTTGACCGCCAGGCCAAAAATGGGTTCCGGTGAGTCAATACTATGCCCGCCCGCCAACGGCATGCCTGCTTCGGCGCAAATACTTTTTCCCCCTTCGATCACCTTCTTTGCTATGGAAGGAGAAAGTTTATTGACAGGCCATCCCAATATAGCGATTGCCAGCAATGGTTTTCCACCCATGGCATACACATCACTGATGGCATTGGCAGCGGCTATCCTGCCAAATTCGAACGGATCATCCACTACTGGCATAAAAAAATCAGTCGTAGAAATAATGGCTGTCCCGTTTCCCATATCATATACAGCTGCATCGTCTTTACTATGATTGCCTACGAGGAGGTTTTTATTGTCAGGCATAGTGAAACTGCCGGATAAAATCTCCTCCAGTATCTTTGGCGCTATCTTGCAACCGCAGCCTGCGCCATGGGAGTATTGTGTAAGTTTTATTGCTTCTTCCGTATTGATCATATAATAGAAAATTCTTTTTGCGTTATTTTATCTGCGTTTGCTGTTGCATTTACTGCAGCGCAATCCATTGTGGTCAGCAATGATTGTAACTGGTCCCGGTTGTTCAGCGCTTTGCTATACTGCTTATCATAGTACGTCAGCAATATCCGGAAACATGATTCAATATCTCCTGCCTCCAGCATTTGCAGGGACGTTTTGGTTTCCATCGGCCCCAGCCTTTTTTGTATGCGTAGAATGGCTTTGGCCATTCTTTCTTTATTCAGTGTGCCGTATTCCTGCACGATATGTTTCAACCGCTCTTCAAAAGGAATGAGCATAAAGCGAACAGGGGATCGCCGCATAGTATTCCACAAAGTATTCGGAAGATTGATAAAGCCGATCCGCTGGCTTTCATCTTCCATCCATATTGGCGCAGCCTGATCCTTATCGAAAAAAGTCCTTAGTTCATGGCTTAATACATTCTCAAACATCTCCTGTGTCGGCTGATCAGGCATACCTATGTCACCAAAGGCGGAACCTTTGTGACTGGCTAATTTTTCCAGGTTAATGACTGCAGCACCTTTCCTTTCCAGTTCATCTAATATGTATGTTTTGCCTGAGCCGGTATAACCACCGAGTATTATAAAGGAGAAAGGGAGTGAAAAAGTTTCTATTACCCAGTTGCGATAGCTTTTATATCCTCCTGCCAGCGTGAAAACTCTGAATCCATACATGTCCAGCAACCAGGCAACGGCTGCACTGCGCATACCTCCGCGCCAGCAATGAACCAATACCTGCCGGGAACCGGAAGACGGCGAACCAGCGTCCACTAATGATTCAACGGTCTCTACCATCTGGCGCATCTTAGGGCCGAAATAGTCAAGACCAATTTTAATAGCCGCTTCCCGGCCTTCTTGTTTATAGGTGGTACCTACGACTTTGCGTTCTTCATCTGTGAAGAGTGGAAGATTGTATGCACCGGGTATATGTGCATGAATATATTCTCCGGGTGAACGGACATCGAGCACCGGATTGTTTTTTCCTGATTCAAGGAAACGATCGATCTGTAACTTTTCTATCGGCAAGCTGCGAAGTTAGGGGAATAAAAAAAACATTATTCCCCGGTTACTTCCGCAATAAATTTATCGTTGTATTAGAAGGCGTTCGGTCGCAACTGATCCGTCATTGATCACCTGCACCAGGTAAGCACCGGAAGGCAAATGCCCTGCATCAGTTCTTATAATATTCTCTCCGCGATGTACATCGACCCATTTTTGCAAAACCATTTTTCCGTTCATGTCCAGGATACAGATCGTTGCCCGACCGTTGCCGGCAGCGTCGATCAGCAGTTTTAATTCATGAGTGGCGGGGTTAGGTACAATGCGCACCACCGGGATGTTGCCATTAAGTGTAACTGTAACAATACGGCTTAAGGAAGCTTTCCCATCAATATCAACACACCTGACCCGGTAATACCATCTTTTAATTCCTGTCCGTTGCATAGCACCCACATCTGTATAGCTATAACTATTGGTATTATTTCCATTGGCATTTATCCTGCCGGCTTCGGTATAGCTGATGCCGTTTGCACTTCGCTCTATTACAAAATAGCCCGTCTGCTCTTCATCGGCTGTTTTCCATGTCAGTACTACGTCGTTATTATATGGCTTCGCTTCTATTGATACCCATCGGAGCGGCAACGCCAGCGAGGCATCCAATCTGAAAAAATCCGTATTGACCGCATCATCCCCATCCGTCGCAAAAAAGTATAAGTTACCAGAAGTGACCGTTGCAAACTGGATGTCTGAACCGGCTGAAGGAGGCAGAGCATTGACATCTGCCACTAAACTGGTACCCGGACCCGAAGCATCGGATTGCCATAATTCTGATCCGTTGGTGTTGTTGTCGGCAGTAAAATAGAATTTATTATTGGTGTACAGGTAAAACAGATTGGCCCCATCATACCCGTCAGGAGCACCGGGGTTGATATCCTTCAGAAGATTGGTGCCACCGGATGTGCCATCACTAACATAGAACTCACTGCCTTCGGCCGGAGTGGTGGCGATAAGAAAAAATTTATTTCCCTGGAATAAACCGTTATAAAAATAGTTGGGTAGAACAATCACATCGCTGCTGACCCCAATGCCGGTCGCTATATCTTTTAACAATAATGTACCCGGCCCGGATCCATCGCTTTCCCATAGTTCGGTGCCTTCATCGGCTGTAGTGGCGCTGAAAAAAAACTTGCTGCTGTTCTTTACTGCAGAAAACATCTGTGGCATCCCGTCATCGAAACCGGGATTGATATCTTTTATCAATACTGTGCCCGCAGTGGTGCCGTTGGTTTTCCATAACTCATACCCGTTTGTACCATCATTACCTGTAAAAAAGAGTTCGTTTTGAAAATTGAAAAATGCCGGAATAATGGAAGACAGGAAATAATAAAAAGGCGGCGGAATAGGAGGGGAAGGATCGATGTCCTTTATCATAACAGTTCCACCCACAGTTCCATCAGTCTTCCAGAGCGCATTACCATTCACTTCGTCAAAAGCTGTAAAGAGAAGGTCCGTTAAATACACTGTAAAATTGCTGATATAAGAGCCGTAAGTAGCCGTTGTATAAATATTTTTCAACTGGATTGTTCCCGGTTCAGTACCATCTGTTTTCCATAGTTCGCCACCGTCTGCTGCGGTGGTAGCGGAGAACACCAATATGTTATTGATCACACTAAAATGTGATGCCGGCGTTGCCACAAAAGCATCCGGCGCCCCGGTATTGATATCCTTTACCCTTACAGTGCCGGGCCCGGTTCCGTTTGTCTTCCACAGCTCTCGGCCTGAGCTGCCGTCATTGGCGGTGAAGTAGAGTTCATTGTCATACTCGATGAAGCCGTACTTAGGTTCTGAATCGGCTGCCCCGGAAGTATTGATATCCTTTAGCAGCGAAGTGCCGACGACAGTTCCGTCGGTTACCCATAGTTCTATACCTTCTGCTACTGTTCTACCTGCGAAATATAATTTGCCTCCCATGATGCCATGATCATAATCTGCTTCCACTGTCGCTGCGGAACTAAGTTCGGTGAAACTGTTGCCCGGGACATCATACACCCAGAGTGTCTTCGTGATCTGTGAACGCAGTATGATCCTCGTACTGGTAAGAGCAAAGCCCCAGTCATAGCTGGTGTTGTTGGATAACCTGGTTACCTGTGACCGGGTGGTCACAACAACTGATAATAATAGGATGGCGCATAGCAAATTTCTCTTCATAGTCCTAAAGTTGAGGTTAGAGAATTCAAAGACCGTACAATTCAGTTTTCAGGGCAGGGAGCCCTTTGCAGAAAGAGAAAAACTGTTTTCAGGGGGAGAAGCAATGTCTAATGTAAGATTATCCCGTCAATAAGCAATGTAACTTTTTTCTATATCATTATTCCCCGGGTGATATGATGTGTACTGCCTTGTATTCTATACTTTCATGAAACGGAATTTTTTTTGAAAGAAATCTTTCTTTATTTCATGACCGGATCAATTCTATGTAAGCTAGTCCCAAAAGATAAGCTATCAATGCACCGGCAGCCATTGCGCAAAGTGGCCAGATAACATAACAGAATACCGGCTTCATGTACCATTTCTTTGCTGAGGTAATGGTTATGGATCGATCTGCCAGCAACAGGCGGTCAGTAAATTCAGCGAGGGGAATATCGAAGCCGGAAGTTTGTGCTGTTGTATGGACCGGGTACTCATCTTTGGTCACTGTTACCAGGGCCGCTACTTTATTAACGATCATTTCATCCGCCTCCTCAAAAGTTCCGGCAGAAGCTACGGCCGGATTAAGCAGTGTGACTATTTTTTTTGATTTGTCAGGCAGCAGTATGATATTCCTTTTTACCAAAGTCTGTTTAGCCATTTCTGACAAGCCGATGGATATCCGCCCACGAAAAGCCTCCCGGTCCCATTTTATCTGGCTGGATGTTTTATGTTCCTGGAAGATCACTTCGCAGGCTTTTTTTAACTCGGGTGTCATAACAGTGATATGGCTTTTAAAACAGCAAGCTATTTCACAGGGGAGATCGAAAGGGATTCACAGAGTGTTGATAGGAGGGCTGGTGATACTCTAAGGTATGGCATTTATAAGATCGGCGTATGAAGGGAATCTTATTTTATTGACACCTGTCCACACCAGTCATTCAGCCAAGCTGTAAGACACGGCTACGAATTTAATGGTGTTGCGCTATGCGAATGTAAGATTCTGCCGGATGCTTTCATGATATGTGATGAAAGCCGCACCGGGCAACAATAGTTATATTTGCATATTCATATTAAAAATTAAGCTTGCTATGTCAAAAGAAGTTGTCATCATTTCCGCCGTCCGCACCCCGATGGGCAGTTTTGGCGGATCATTAAAGAGTTTATCCGCTACACAGTTAGGGGCCATTGCTATCAAAGGAGCATTGGACAGGGTTGGTATTAAACCGGAACTGGTTCAGGATGTATTAATGGGCTGTGTTATACAGGCCAATCTCGGGCAGGCGCCTGCAAGACAGGCTGCTAAGTTTGCAGGATTACCCAATGATGTGAATTGCACTACTGTCAATAAAGTGTGTGCCAGCGGTATGAAAGCAATTGCACAGGCGGCGCAAAGCATCATGCTTGGTGATGCTGATATTGTGGTAGCCGGAGGTATGGAAAGTATGAGTAATGTTCCTTTCTATGCTGACAGTGTAAGATGGGGCAATAAATATGGTAATGTAGCACTCGTAGATGGATTGGCCAAGGATGGTCTTACCGATGTATATGATGGAAAGGCGATGGGTAATGCAGCCGAACTTTGCGCCAAAGAATGCGGTATCAGTCGGGAGGAGCAGGATAAGTTTGCGATCGAAAGTTATAAACGCAGCCAGGCGGCATGGGAGACTGGCAAATTTGAAAATGAAATAGTGCCTGTAGCGATACCTCAACGCAAAGGAGATCCTGTCATCTTTGCCAAAGACGAAGAGCCTTACAATGTAAAATTTGACAAGATACCTTCGCTGGCTCCCGCATTTCAGAAAGATGGGACCGTAACCGCTGCTAATGCCAGTACCATGAACGATGGCGCTGCTGCTTTGGTGCTGATGAGTGCAGATAAAGCAAAAGAACTGGGATTGACACCTATTGCCAGGATATGTTCCTATGCCGATGCAGAACAAGCACCTGAATGGTTTACCACCACTCCGTCGTTAGCAGTGCCAAAGGCCGTTGCTAAAGCCGGCCTGAAAATGGAAGATATCGCTTACTGGGAATTGAATGAGGCTTTTGCTGTAGTAGGTATCGAAAATAGTAAGCGGATGAAACTGGATCCATCCAGAGTGAATGTGCATGGTGGCGCTGTTTCTTTAGGCCATCCGCTGGGTTGCAGCGGCGCAAGGATCATTGTTACATTGATCAACGTATTAAAAGCAAATAATGCAAAGTACGGTGCGGCCGGTATTTGTAATGGAGGCGGAGGAGCCAGTGCGATGGTGATCGGGAAAATGTAGTATCAAAGCATGCGGATAATGAAAATAGTTCAAGAAAAATGTAAGCCTCCTGATCAGGAGGCTTACATTTTTCAACGCATCTCATGTCATTTCGAGCTCAGATCAGCACGCAGGAAAAGTAATTCGGACCAGGAATCGTTAAGGTATTCCCTGAGGGAATCGAGGAAATCCTCAAACGAATCTTCACCATTGGCGCCTTCGTATCTTTCTTTAAATGGTTTGCGGAATCCCTGTGCCCTTTCTTTTAATCCTTGTTTATACCTTGTCACCAACGCATATTGGGCCGGTCCGGATGAAGCCGACTGGTAAACAGCTACAGATTGGCCACCCGCCTCCCAGGCCTTTTTCATACTTGCGATGGCTTCTCTTATCTTGTTACCCCATCCGATCTTAGGGTACCAATGTGTGATCTCAATTTTATCAGAGAAATCGCCTAATGCTACTGTACTGAGTGAGTCCTGGTAAACTGAATATGAGAGGGAGCTCCTGTCTGTAAGGTAAATAGCTACACTTTTATTCCAGTCGTTATTGTGCTCTGTACCAAGGTTACCCCTGCCATCAATGGCTTCCCAGCTTGTTGGTCCTTCTGTTATATGATATCCTCCTGCATCAGGACCGGATTCAATAGTAAAGACCCTCCATTTCCAGTCACCCGTATGATACTTTTGCGCATGTACCGCCAGTGCTTTTTCAAATTCAAGGACCTTGTCAACTTTAGGGAATACACGGTTGGCGCTGATAACGTTTTTTGTCTGGCTTATTCCAAGCATAGGAATAAGCATGCAGAGAAGAAAGATCTTTCTCATGTGATTGTTTTTAAAGTTAATAAATGAGAGGGTATTGTTGGGATAGGGCGAAGTGGAAGAAAGATAAGTAGATTAAAGCAGAACTATCGCCGCCATTAAAATACTTATCAATTGATAAGAAAAACCCTCTCATGAACAAGAAAGAGTTTTTCTGTAAGCATATGCTTTTAATAGACCAGTAATGATCCCGCGCCGGTCACTTTTTCCTTTTCATCAAAGACTTTGTAGCGAAGGATGCCTTTTATTGCAGGTAATACCGGCATTGAGACCTGTCCCGAAGACGTACTCACTTTAGCTATCGTTTCCCCTGTTTCATTGAAGAAATGAATAGTTAGTTTTTCGTTACCGGGATTACGGACAAAAAGTGCTCCGTCCTTTTTCCAGGGACTTGGATACAATGTGTTTGTAGTATTTGCTTTGAACTGTATTGTGGCAATTTTGGAATACGTAATGCTGCCATTTTTTTCAGCGATCTTCAACCGATAAAAAGACGTGCCTGTAAAAGGGGCATAATCATTAAAAGCGTAGGATGAAGCGATCACCAGGTTGCGGCAAATTACCGTCCCAAAACTTTTAAACTCATTTCCATCACCTGATCGTTGTATCTCAAAGCGGTCCATATTGGATTCTTCAGCAGTTGTCCATGTGAGCCGTACTTTATCATTTTGAAGTATAGCTGCGAACGCAGTAAGTTTTAGCGGCAACGTAGTAAGTGTAGTGTAGTAAACGGTGATTTGTATATTATCTATACGACCCAGGGTTTCCCTGCCTGTTACTGCCCGCTGTGCTGAAATGGCTACGCCAAAGTTATTATCATTAATATCCGCTGATGTCCATGTTTCGCCCCATAGATCAGTATTGCTGCCGTAGGTGCGAACTTTATCCCTGTCACCAAGATCCAGGTACATCGCACCGGCCGAACGTTCTGCATCACCTATCACGCCATCCTTTACAATTCTTATCTGATGATCGGATGTTGAACCGCTGGGATCGGAACATTCTACTGACACAACTATTCCTGTTATGTGTGAGCCTGCCGGAATGTTGAACTTGAAATTACCGGCTACCAGGTAATCCGTATAGCTGCCTGCATTGTCTCTCAGGTCGCCAAAACTGGCATATTGCTGATCGCTGGAGGCTGCATTTTCCATATCGGTCCATGTGTTGTCAGAACCTTCCAAAGGGACATTGCTGAATACCTTGGCACTTTGCGGGCCGGCCATTTGTGCCAGAAGTACACATGACAGTAAAGAAAAGGAAGAAAGGAGTAAAAGTTTTTTCATAAGGTGGATTTTCGGACACGACAATTAATATACAAAAGTAGAAAAGATAAACCGGGAGTTCAATTGAAAGCCGTAATAACTGCAGGAGAAAAAGATGAAAATTACTTATAAACAGTATTTATTCTTAGTAATTACACTCATATCCTATAATTTACAGCCATGAATTTGGAAATTAGAATAGCAACAGCTGCAGATGCCGAAATGATAGCTGACATGAGCCGGCAGACCTTTTATGATTCATTTATTTCGCAGAATACTGAAGAGGATATGGATAAATTTATGAATGAGGTGTTCACCAGGCAGGCTTTGATCAGTGAGGTCGGGTCTCCGGGTAATATTTTTTTACTCGCTTTTGCAGATGATGAAGCAGTGGGATATGTAAGAATGAGGGATGGCGAAAAACGGAGTGAATTTGTTGACAGATCATCCATGGAAATTGCCAGGATATATGCTGTACAGCGTTCAGTCGGGAAAGGCGTCGGAACTGCCTTAATGAAGAAGTGTATAGAAATAGCAAAAGAAATGAACCGGCAGGTGATCTGGCTGGGTGTATGGGAACATAACCAGCGGGCTATTGATTTTTATACCAGGTGGGGTTTTGAAAAATTTGCTGAACATGATTTTATACTCGGCAATGATGTGCAAACAGATTGGTTGATGAAGAAAGATATCTGATGCCAAAGCCTGAAGGAAGCTTTATTTTTTTGCCGTAGCGGCAATAAGCAATAAAGAAAAGATCAGCAGCACACTATATTCCACACCGCCGGATTGATAGCCTACAACAAACCAACCATTAGAGGCATGGACCAAAATGATCCCAAAGCAATGTTCAATGATAAAAATAGCAGCTATCCACCTTGCAAAATAGCCTGAAGCCATCAGCAGTCCGCCGGTTATCTCAAAAATAGTGAGGAACCAGGCAATGGCTGTGCCGATGACAAAACCTTTACTGTTTAAGAATTCACCAAATCCGCCTACAGTTCCTGCGATCATACGAATGATGCCATGTGCCATCAATAAACCAGAAACCACTACCCGGAACAGGATAAGAGCTTGCGCAGAAGTAATAAAAGGGATTCTTTTCATGACGCTCAAAAGAGACTATGCTCTGTTAATTATTGTATGTATGATCTTTGCTGCATGTTCTCTGGAGTTTTCAATGAATAAGCGATGAGTGTTCATGCCGCCGCAGATCACTCCGGCCAGAAAAATACCCCGGACATTGGTCTCATGTGTTTCTTCATCATATACAGGCTTTCTTACTTCATCATCCGATAATTCAATGCCTGCTTTCTGTAAAAACTCAAGATCAGGCTGATAACCGGTCAAAGCGATCACCCGGTCGTTTTCGATGGTTACGGTTCCTTCGGGTGTTTGTATATCCACTTCATTTGTCCGGATAGCAGCAACGGTAGAATGATAATACACCCTGATGGACCCTTCTTTTATGCGATTGACTATATCAGGCCTTACCCAATACTTCACTCGTTGGCCAATTTCTTCTCCGCGGATGACCATTGTTACATCAGCTCCTTTACGCCAGGTTTCCAGCGCAGCATCAACGGCAGAATTCTGTGCACCCACTACCAATACTTTCTGAAATGCGTAAGAGTGTGGTTCTTTATAGTAATGGGTCACTTTGGGAAGTTCTTCTCCCGGCACATTGAGTAAATAAGGGATATCATAAAAGCCGGTTGCAATAATCACGTTAGCTGTACTATAATCCTGCTTATTTGTTCTGACAAGGAAATCGCCACCCTGCTCCCTGTGCCTTGTCCCTTGTTGTTTCACTTCTTTTACTTCTTCATATAAGTGAATATTCAGGTGATGAGAAGTTGCGACCCTCCTGTAATATTCCAATGCTTCCGGCCGGGTCGGTTTTGCATTATTGGAAACAAAGGGAATGCCGCCAATCTCTAATTTCTCCGAAGTGGAGAAAAAGGTCATGTTGACCGGGTAATTGTACAATGAATTAACAAGACACCCTTTCTCAATGACCAGGTATTCTATTCCAGCTTTCTGTGTTTCCAGGGCACAGGCCATGCCGATTGGCCCGCCACCGATGATAATGATAGGAAAATGAGTCATGAGCAAATATACATCTACTCCAAATTGAGTATTGGCCTGCGTAATAAGGGTCGGTTATTTTGATACCATTATAAACCCACCAATTATGAGAAAGATCTTCCTCTTTTTTTTAGCTATCAGTTTATTAACGGGTTGCGAGAATAACCCTTTTGCCAAAAAGGACAATAAAGAAGAAAAACAGAACAAGGATGACGATAATAATAAAGATGAAGACGAAAACGACAGCGATGATAGGGGGGGTAAGAGTAAAGATGACGATGAAGACAGTGGCAATGATGATACAAAAGGCAACTGGACGAGTAAGCAGCGTACCCAATGGCTGAATGATTGCATTGACGAAGCTGGTAATACCCCGCAGGCACGGGAGATATGTGCCTGTGTTCTTGAAAAAGCAGAAAAGAAATATCCTGATGTACGGGATGCAGAAAAATTAAGTGAGGCCGAGGGGGAAAGACTGGCCAGGGAGTGTATGAATGGAGACAACAGCGATAGTGATCCTGATGAAGAAGATTATGCCGGTAAAGATGACAAGGGATCCGGTGGAGGCAGTTGGTCAAACCTGCAGCGCAAACAATTCATCCAGGGATGTGCAACTACGGCGAGACAAGCACAGGGTCTTACTGCACAACAAGCCAATGATTATTGCGACTGCATGACGAGGAAAGTAGAACGTAAGCACAGCTTTAATGAGGCGGCAAAAATGACGGCGGCCGATTTTCAGACAGAGTACTGGCAGAATGCAGCCGTAGATTGCAGATCACATATAGACTAACAGAATTACCGCAATATTCACCTTCAAAACAATTACCATGAAAAAATTGCTGATCCTTTTGCTTGCAATGGGACTTTTTGCTTCCTGTAATAATACTGCTAAAGGTCTTACTGAAAAGGAAGACAGGAAAACTGATAAACGGGATAAAGATGACAGGAATGACGATGAAGACCGTAACGATGACCGTAACCGGGATGATGACGATAATAGCGGAGGTTCCTGGTCAAAAAAAGACAGAACAAAGTTTCTGAATGACTGTGAGGGTGGATTTGACGGACAAGGCTATTCAACTTCACAGGCAAGGCAGATTTGTGATTGTGTGCTGGAGAAATTAGAAAGCAGGTATTCCAGCCTGAGAGAAGCAGATGAAAAAGGAGGGGAAGCTGCAGGGCAAAAAGCCGCAATGGCTTGTATGGGCGGCGGCGGTTTCCAGGGTGATGATGGGGGTGGCAATGATGATAATTAGCAGCAGCCCATAAGCAAGATATCTAGATCGTTTATCTTATATTGTAAAAATGGGGTAACCGGAATGTAGCATGTTTACATTCCGGTTTTTTGTGATAAAGTCTCAATGGACGGACAGTCCGCTGTACCGGGCTGCATGTCTGCTATCATGCCATTTCATTTTAGGTTTTATCCTGCCTGTCGCTTATTTTTGCCCCTCTTTAAAAAGCATCAATATCATGGCAAGATCAATTGCGTTTCGTGAGGCCCTTCGTGAAGCAATGAGCGAAGAAATGAGGAGGGATGAGCGGGTTTTTTTAATGGGGGAAGAGGTGGCTGAATATAACGGGGCCTACAAAGTAAGCCAGGGAATGCTGGCTGAGTTTGGGCCAAAAAGGGTAATTGACACACCGATCTCTGAGCTGGGTTTTGCTGCTATTGGTGTAGGTGCCGCACAAAATGGCCTTCGCCCGATAGTCGAATTTATGACCTGGAATTTTGCAGTGCTGCCTTTAGATCAAATTCTCAATACCGCTTCGAAGATGCTGGCAATGAGCGGCGGACAGGTTTCTTGCCCTATAGTTTTCAGAGGGCCTAATGGTTCTGCCGGCCAGCTTGGAGCACAACACTCGACGGCTTTTGAATCATTATATGCAAATATCCCGGGTATCAAAGTAGTATCTCCCAGCAATGGCTATGATGCAAAAGGTTTACTGAAGCAGGCCATTCGTTACGAAGAAGATCCGGTGATGTTCATGGAAAGTGAGGTGATGTATGGCGATAAAAGCGAAGTTCCGGACGAAGAATATTACATCGAACTCGGAAAGGCCGATATAAAGAAACCAGGCCGTGATGTAACTATCGTTTCATTCAATAAGATGATGAAAGTAGCACTTGGCGCAGCGGCTGAACTCGAAAAAGAAGATATCAGCGCTGAAGTGATCGATCTGCGTACCATCCGCCCGTTGGATTGGTACACGATATTAGAAAGTGTTAAGAAAACAAACCGGCTGGTGATCGTAGAGGAGCAATGGCCATTCGGGTCAGTCTCATCCGAGATCACTTACCGGATTCAAAAAGAAGGCTTCGATTATTTAGATGCTCCTATACGCAGGATAACTGCAGCTGACGCCCCTTTACATTATGCACCTAATCTGGTTGCTGCTGCATTGCCGGATGTGGCAAGGACAGTAAAACTGGTAAAGGAAGTGCTGTACCAGAAAAAATAAATCTCTTGTTCAGATTTTAATCTGAAATAAACCCATCTGGCTTAAAGCTTGATGGGTTTATCTTTTTAACAACTATAGTAAAATTACTCTGAATATTTATTTTGATGACCATGCAGCTTTTTAGTAGATAAAAAGCATCTTTGTAATGGTTTTTCATAGGATATTGGATTTTAAAACGAGGCTGGATGTCTATCCGGCCTCTATTATTTAAATACCTCGCATCTAAGGGAAGCCAGAAAATTTCTATTTCAGTCTTTACTTCAATGCCGTAGTAAAAACTTATAGCTCGCAGCTTCTTCCTATTTTTGCCCACTAAATCAAAAATTGAATGGCCGACATACTGATCATTGATGATGAAAAGGCGATCCGTAAGACACTGACCGAGATATTGTCTTTTGAAGGATATAAGATCGAAGAAGCTTCTGATGGAGAAGAGGGCCTGAAGAAGTTTAAGGATAAATCGTATGATGTGGTGCTTTGCGATATTAAAATGCCGAAGCTGGACGGTATCGAGTTTTTGCAAAAGGCCGGCGAAGTAAATGGGGATACGCCTATCATAATGATCTCAGGGCATGGCAATATCGAAACAGCCGTGGAAGCGGTAAAAAAGGGGGCATATGATTTTATTTCAAAGCCGCCTGACCTGAACCGTCTGCTGATCACCATCCGCAATGCGATGGAAAAGACCAACCTGGTGGCCGAGACAAAAGTGCTGAAAAGGAAAGTATCAAGGGTGCAGGAAATGGTGGGTGAATCAACGCCTATTAAAAAGATAAAGGATACGATTGATAAAGTGGCAGGTACCGATGCCCGGATACTGATCACCGGTGAAAATGGAGTAGGTAAGGAGTTAGTGGCCCGCTGGATACATGAAAAGAGCAACCGTGCTTCAGGGCCCCTGGTCGAAGTGAATTGTGCCGCAATCCCCACAGAACTGATCGAAAGCGAATTATTCGGTCATGAAAAAGGATCATTTACTTCGGCTATTAAACAGCGTATCGGCAAATTTGAGCAGGCCAACGGCGGCACATTATTCCTTGATGAAATAGGTGATATGAGCCTGAGTGCACAGGCAAAAGTGCTGCGGGCTTTGCAGGAAGGTAAAATCACAAGAGTAGGTGCAGATAAAGACATTAATGTTGATGTCCGGGTAATAGCTGCAACCAATAAGGATCTTCTGAAGGAAGTAGATGCAAAGACTTTCCGGCTTGACCTTTACCACCGCCTGAGCGTTATCCTCATTCATGTTCCTTCCCTGAACGACAGGAAAGATGATATTCCGCTGCTCGTGGATCAGTTCCTCGAAGACATATGCAATGATTATGGTATCGCCACAAAAAGTATCCAGGATGATGCCATTGGATTGTTGAAGGAATATAACTGGACCGGGAATATCCGCGAATTGAGGAACGTGGTAGAAAGGCTGGTTATCCTTTCAGGTAAGGAGATCAATGCCGAGGATGTAAAGAGCTATGTGATGCCGAGGTGACCGGACGATCGACGGTAACCGGCAGCAATACATAGCATGATAGCCATTTGCCGGCTGTTGTCAACCATTCACCGTCTTTTACAAAACTTTCAATCTTATAATTCCGACTACCGGATAATTCTGATATTTTTGCTCGCTATAAAATCAGGCTCATGCCATTACAAAATTTACTGATCATTTATTTCATCGGGACACTACTTGTACTCCTGCCTTCATTCGGGCTGGCAAAACTTTTTGTGAAAGCAGGCGTGCCGGCATGGAAGGCGTATGTACCTTTTTATAATACATGGGTGATGCAGGATATTGCACAAAGACCTAAATACTGGGTCTTCTGGCAATTCATTCCTGTCGTTGGTTGGTTCATCACCCCGGGGATATTCATCGAATTCGCTAAAGTATTCGGGCAATTTTCATTGCGGCACCATACACTTGCTTCCTTACTGCCATTTATCTATTTCCCATGGATCGGCAGCAAACCTGAAGTAAAACTCGTCGGCGCTGAAGCGGTAAAGAAACACAAAAAGAAAAGCTGGAGGGAATGGGTGGATGCGGCCATCTTTGCCATAGTAGCGGCTACACTTATCCGTACTTTTATATTTGAGGCCTATACGATCCCTTCCGGGTCAATGGAAAAGACATTATTGGTAAGAGATTTTCTTTTTGTTAGCAAACTTAGTTACGGACCACGCATTCCGAATACACCTCTATCGGTTCCTTTTGTACATAATTACCTGCCGGTCACTAATACGAAGTCATACTCTGAATTGATCAAACTGCCGTATATGAGGTGGTTTGCTACTTCACCGAAAAGGGGTGACGTGGTAGTGTTCAATTTCCCTGCCGGGGATACAGTAATACATGCGGATGGGTTTGAGTCAGCTCAGCCTTACTATGAAGTAAAAAGACTGGCTGAAAACGGAAGCCCTGAAGAAAAAAGATGGGCTCGTGAAATACTAAGCGATCCTGTCAATTACCCGGTTGTAGTACATCCGGCGGATAAAACTGACAACTATATCAAGCGTTGTGTTGGAATTGCGGGCGACAGTTTACAGGTCATTGATGGAAACCTTTACATCAATGGTAAGGAACAGGTTCCACCACCCAGGTCAGAAAGAAACTATGAGGTAGAAGTCAATAATAATTTTTCTCTTGGTAAAGAATACCTGGAAGATATGGGAATAATGATCAATGAGACGGATAGAAGTTCAGATGTAATGCCGTTGATGGGGGGTAAGTACCGGGTGAATATGACATTGGAGGAAAAACAAATATTAGAGAAGTCAGGAATTGCAAAAAGTATAGTTCCTTATTACGATAAATCTTCAAATCCGAACAGGTATTTTCCTTATGATACTTTGCATAACTGGTCAACTGACAGCTATGGCCCTGTATGGATCCCTAAAAAAGGAGTTTCTGTTAAACTTACTGCTGACAACTATTCCATTTATGAAAGAGCGATCCGGGTGTATGAAAAAAATGACTTCTACAGCAGCAATGGTAAATTCTATCTGAATGGAAAAGAAGTAGCGGAATATACATTCAAGATGGATTACTACTGGATGATGGGAGATAACCGCCAGGGTTCGCAGGATTCCCGCTTTTGGGGATTTGTACCCGAAGACAGGATAGTCGGTAAGGCCTGGATGATCTGGTTTAGCTGGGAAGGCGGGCCAAGATGGAAAAGATTATTCAACTTCGTAAAATAGACTAACTTTAAATGCCCCTGGATCATGAGGGGCATTATTGTTTTTAACCTTAGCATATGAAGGAAAATAAGTTTGAATTCAGGTACGAAGTGTACGACGATATCAGTGAATTGAAAAAAGAAGATGCGGAACTGCTGAATACCGCAAAGAACGTCACGAAACAGGCCTATGCGCCTTATTCCAACTTCTTCGTGGGGGCAGTTGCCAGATTGAATAACGGGGAAACAGTGGCCGGCACCAACCAGGAAAATGCATCTTACCCGGTTGGCATTTGCGCAGAAAGGGT
>JAEUVK010000157.1 GCA_016787135.1 Chitinophagaceae bacterium
TTCTTGACCTGCATTGCAAAACACATGACATAGACAACCTGTACGTAGTGGACGCCAGTTTCTTTCCAAGCTGCGGGGCTTTTAATCCTGCACTGACCATTGCGGCCAACGCCCTGCGTGTCGGCGACCATATTATCAATAACGTATTGCAGGAAAAACCTGTCGTCTCTGAGCGGGAGGCGGCCATCATCTAGTCCTTTCTGAATACTTTCTCATATAGCAATTAGTTTGGGTTTCGAAGGTCCCCGTTCCCGGGGATCTTCTTTCTGAGGAAAGAAACCAAAAAGTTAATACAACCCGGGTAAACCTCTTTGCGCCTTTGCTCCTTAGCGTCTTTGCGTGAAAAATAATTTATGGAAGAAATAGCAAAACAAATAACGCTTACCGTCAGTCATGCTGTCGAAATACTGTCGGCCGTTATTATCGGTATCGCCATACTGGCAGTACTGTATAATTACATCATGATGTTATACAGGCCCGGGATAAAAATATCCAAAGAAAGGATCAGGATACAATTCGGCAGCTCTGTAGCTGTAGCGCTGGAATTATTACTGGGCGCAGATGTGCTGGCCACTGCTGTCGCCCCGAGCTGGAACGATATCGGTCAACTGGCCGCTATCGCCACGATACGCACGGTATTGAACTACTTCCTTGAAAAAGAACTGAAGCATATGAAATCTGCGGGCTAACGTCGCCGACACGACAGCGCCTTTCTTCACTCATTCGTCTCTTTGTACTATGAGAGCAATGCCCATCCGGGTTTTCAGTGGTAAAACCGGTTTGACACAGTTGAAGGCTTCTTTCCGCAGCAATTATAAACATTACCTGCAGGAAGCATTGGGGCTTGCCATCTTTATGATCTCTGCCTGTTTCTTCAGCGCTGTATTATTTTCCGGAAAGAGTTCACTGCATGCTATCATACCCGGAATGATGGGGAAGAACATCGTGATGGGCGTACTGATGGGAGCCACCGCATTATTTATTTTTTATTCCCCCTGGACAGCTTCCGGTGGTTCGCATATCAATCCTGCCGTTACATTGACCTTTCTGCGTTTGGATAAAATGTGCCGGTATGATGCGATGTTCTTTGTCCTGTTTCAAATCTTCGGTGGAACGATAGCTGTTTTCTCTATGCAATGGTCAATGGGAACGATACTGACGGAGCCGCCTGTGAGTTCATCCGTGACGGTTCCCGGCAAAGCAGGAATAGTGCCGGCCCTGATCATGGAATTATGTATCGCCTTTGCAACAATGACCATGGTATTATTTACTTCTCATCATGACAAACTGAAAAAATATACCCGGGTATTTGCTGCATGTTTAGTGTGTACATGGGTAGTAGTAGCGGGGCCTGTTTCAGGTTTTGGCATGAACCCCGCCCGTTCCTTCGCCAGTGCATTGCCATCCGGGATATGGACAGCGTTCTGGATATATGTGGCTGCCCCGGTAGCAGGTATGCTGCTCGCTGCTGAAGTATTTCTTTTTGCACAGAAAAGAATAATGACCGGCCGCTATCACAGACTCAAAAGATCATCATCATCAAAAGAATTACTGGAACCACTGGAGTTCCTTTTATAGAATGAGTATGAAAAAAAGAATAGTACATTTCTCTTGGATCATCGCTGCACTCTTGCTGCAGATTACCGGCTTTTCACAAATACGAAAAGTGGAAGCGATCGGCATTACGGTTAGCCAGATGGAGCATTCGGTAAAATTCTACAGCGAAGTGCTGGGATTTAAAAAGGTAAGTGATACAGAGCTATACGGAACAGAATATGAACAACTGCAGGGTATTTTCGGCCTGCGCATGCGGATCGTCAAAATGCAGTTAGGCGAAGAGTTCATTGAACTGACCGATTACCTGACCAGCGGCGGCCGCCGCATACCGGAAAACGCTAAAAGCAATGATCTTTTTTTCCAGCATATAGCTATCGTGGTAAGCGATATGGATAAAGCCTATGCACAACTGAAAAAGTTCAATATTGAACATGTCTCTACCGCTCCGCAAACATTACCTAAGTCCATTCCGGCTGCAGAAGGCATCAAAGCTTTTTACTTTCATGACCCGGACAACCACAACCTGGAGCTTATCTATTTCCCGAAAGGAAAAGGCCAGGCAAAATGGCAAAAAACGAATGATAAATTATTTCTCGGCATTGATCATACAGCGATCGGTGTCAGCGATACGGACAGCAGTTTGAAATTCTATCGTGACATTCTTGGCATCGAACGAAAAGGCGATAGCTGGAATAAAGGCATAGAACAGTCGCACCTGAACTATGTGGAGAATGCCAGCCTGCACATCACCGGCCTGCGGGCGGCGGAAGGTCCGGGTGTGGAATTCTTACAGTACCTGGTCCCAGGTCCCGGTAACCCTTACCCCACTGATTCACGAACCGATGATATCTGGCACTGGCAAACCACGCTGATCACGGATGATGTGCAGCGGTTGTATGATAAATTCAAACAGCTTCCATACCGGATCGTATCAAAACAATTAGCAACTATCCGAACAAAGGACGGGCAGCGCAGCAAAGCATTCATCGTAAGGGATGGTGACGGTCACGCTGTACTTATCCGCGAAACTATTCAATGAATTTTTGTGTATATAAATCAAACAACAGGGAAATGAAAAAATGGGCATTAGCAGCTATGGTACTCAGCATTGCATATACCAACTCATCCGCACAGGGATGCAGCGATGCAGGTGTGTGTACTATCCACTCGTTCAAAAACAATACAGAAAAAACCACGGAAGAAGATAAGAATAACAACGAGGTCGTCGCAGGTTTTGCATTCGGCAAAGGAGAAAGATCAGTGTCCTATTATACGCCGTACATCGAATACACCCGGAGCCTCAATGAAAGAACGTCCGTGACCGGCAAGATCGTTTACTCGGCTATCAGCGGTGAACTGGCCAGTACGGCCGGCTTTGGCGACCTTTTCCTTTCCGTCAATCATGCATTTGATGTAAACAGGAAATGGAAGAGATCATTTGTAGCGGGGCTAAAGATACCATTTGATGAGGCGGATATTGTCAAAGACGGTATTCATCTGCCGATGCCATATCAGACCAGTCTTGGCACTACTGACCTGATACTTGGTTTGAATGTGGCCAGGAATTCTTTCGGGGCAACGCTGGCATTGCAACAGCCGCTGCGCAAGACCAATGGCAATAAATTTCTCCCGGAAGATTATCCTGCTGAGCCACTGGCATACCGCTACCTGCCTACGAACAGCTTTGAAAGAAAGGGTGATGTGTTACTGAGATTATCCTATAACTTTTTTGAGGAGAAGAAGATCTCTTTGCGCCCAAGTCTCCTTTCCATTTATCACCTCGGAGATGACAGTTATCTGGACCGCAACAAGATCAGGCGTGAAATAGACCGGTCAGGGGGTCTTACACTGAATGCAAATGTATTCGTGGATCTTCATCTCAGCCGGACCAGTGCATTCGAATTGTCTCTTGGCACTCCTTTCGTTGTGCGGACAAACAGGCCAGATGGATTAACAAGATCTTTCGTCGGCTCACTGGAATATAAATTTAGTTTTTAAATATGTAATGCCGGGGTCGCCCGGCCGACAAAGCAGATATGGCATTGCCAATACCTTCAGCAAAACTTTAACGCATGAAACAACTTGTTGCATCTGTACTCGTATTAGTATTCACCGTATCCCTGCATGCCCAGGAAGAACCCAAAGGTTTGAACGTAAATGACAAGGCGCCTGCCTTTATTGCCATGGACCAGGACGGAAAGACCATCAGCCTGTCTGAACAATTAAAGAAAGGCCCGGTAGTGCTGGTGTTTTACCGGGGGCAATGGTGTCCCTATTGTAACCGCTATCTGAAAGCATTGGAAGATTCCCTTTCACTCATCATGCAAAAAGGAGCAGCGTTGATCGCTGTTTCACCTGAAAAACCGGAGAGCATCACACAAACGATAGAAAAAACAAAAGCTACCTATCCTATTCTTTTCGATGAAGGTTTGCAGATCATGAAGAAGTATGATGTGGCATTTGCCGTAGATGAAAAGACCATTGAAAGATATAAAGGATATGGCATTGACTTCATCAGGGCCAATGGCGAAACCAACGGTGCGCATCTCCCGGTGCCGGCCGTGTATGTGATCAATAAAGAAGGCGTCATTGTATTCCGTCACTTTGATAAGAACTATACAAAACGGGCCTCCGTTGCCAGTATTCTTGAATACCTGTAATTTATAAACAACATATATGAAGTGGATGAAAATGACAGCCATCGCTGCGGCGGTGGCATTTGCCTCCTGTACAAAAGACAGGAAAGAAACAAACCTTACTGAACCTGAAGTGAACCTCACCAGCACTACCTATTTCAAAGACGGATCGGTCACGGTGCAAACGGAAAACAATGATTCCATCAACCATGTATCTCATAGCATTGTTTTTAATGACGGAACAAACAATAAAATCCGGGTCAGTTTCGGGCAGATAGAAAAAGTGGAAGCCAGCCTGCCCACAACATCATTCAGCCTGTCGCTTGTATTCGGGCCTGACATACAGTATGACCATCTCGGTGGCATGTATGAATTCCCGTTCGCGTCTGATAATGGCAATGTCAGGGTTGCGTATTCAGCCAGGTCGGGAACGAACGCCGCCACAACGAACAATAGTCCTTCCTCCGGCAGCGTCCGTGTTTTCTTTGATCCTGTTTCAAATACAGTAAGCGGCGATATAGATATCACCTGGCAGTTCAGCGGCAGTGAAGCCCTCAACAGGAATAAAATAACGATCCGGGGAACATTTAAAAAGGTGCCTGTAGAATAGTTCAGTTTAAGGAAGAAGTGGTATGTCGTATCAGCGCATCCAATACAGATCGCAGTGCATCCATAGTGGCGGGGTCAGTGACCTCGCCTTTTTCATTCAGCTTCGACCGCACAAATGATATAAGCAATTTTCCGCCTTCAGGAATACTGGCAGATATAGCAGTCAGCGTATCCGATAATGCAGCATGTGCTTTGTCGCCTTTACTGGATGCTGTCACCAAAGCAACCGGCTTATTCACAAAATCACCGGTGCCTACTGTCCAGTCCAGGGCATTTTTCAAACTTCCCGGCACTCCAAAAGCATACTCAGGTGTGCAGATAAAAACAGCATCTGCTTCAGCCAGCAACTGCCTGAATCTCTCCACTGCCGGTGGTGTCATTTCGCTGTCATTAAAATGTGGAAGATCGGCCAGTCCATCATAGATGGTAAGATCTGCTTTACCTGCAGCCATACCCGCCACTGTTTTGAGTATAACGTTATTGGAAGATGTGGCCCGGAGGCTTCCGGATATGCCTAATATTCTGATCATCCTTTGCTGTTCTTATTGTCAAAAATAAAACTAAGGATTTAATCCCGCGGCAACGTCTTGTACCCGACAGGGCCACAGACAGGTTTGATGTCTCTTTGTATATGAACCTGCTCAGCTGATGAAATCACCTGTTATCATATGCCCTCTCTGCAGTGATGAAGTGGATAAACTGCTCTACCGTTATCATATCGATGGGGAAAGAGTGGTTATGGAGAAGATCAGGCAACAAAATCCCGGATGGACAGAGAATGATGGCGCCTGCAGTCGCTGCGTGGATTATTATCATACAGAAGTAGTGATGCAGCAACGGATATTGCCGGAAATCGGCCCTTACTTTCCTGTAAAGAGCCCGGATGATTTTATCATTTTACCTGCAGGTCTGCGGCTGAATGCGGATCAGCGATACACCGGCAAAGGAATAACGATCTGTTTTATTGACGGCGGATTTTACCCGCATCCCGACATAACCACTCACCGCAACCGCATCAAAGCGATCATTGATGTCACAAAAACTATGGATGCGACCAATGATCACTCTATTACCGACTGTCATCCTGAGCTTGTCGAAGGATGGCACGGCACCATGACCTCTGTTGTATGTGCCGGTGATGGTTATTTAAGCAACGGTTTGTATAAAGGAATCGCCGGCGATGCTGAACTGGTATTGATAAAAGTGCAGAATGATGCGGGCAGGATAACAACAGAGAATATTGTAAAAGCGCTGCAATGGGTTCTCCGGCATCATGAAGAATATGATATCCGCATTGTGAATATGAGCCTCGGAGATGATGAAGCTGTTTCGTATAAACAAAGTGAAGTGGACCGGCTGGCTGAAAAACTGATAGAAAAAGGGGTTATCATAGTGGCCGCAGCCGGTAATGACGAAAATAGTATGGTCAAACCTCCGGCCAACTCGCCCCGTGTGATCACCGTGGGAGGTATAGACGATCAAAACAGCCTGGAAAAGGAGATCGGCTTATATCATTCCACTTTTGGAAAAACGATCGACGGGCTGATGAAGCCGGAGCTGGTCGCTCATGCGATCTGGATCGCAGCACCTATACTGCCGGAGACGAAAGAAAAGAAGGAAGCAGAAGTATTGCACTACCTGCTAACGGTTTCGCCTGCTGAATTACCATTGGCGGTAAAACAAAATATCGCTTTCACCGGTTTGCCCATGTCTGTGCTGGCAGGTGATGATGCCACATTCATCCGGGATACCATACTACAAAGAATACGATCCCGTAAGTACATCTCACCGCATTATATGCATGTGGATGGCACTTCCTTTGCAGCGCCTGTTGTAAGCGCTGTCATTGCACAATTGCTGGAAGCAGATCCGCGGCTCACTCCGGCGGCGACCAGGGAGATCCTTTTCAGAACAGCCAGGCGGATAGAAAACTATCCTGCAATACGGCAGGGCTTCGGCGTTATACATCCCCGTAAGGCTATCCTTCATGTCCTGAAAAGGGAAGCGGTCATAACACCGGGAAGCTCACCCCATATCAACAAGGAGCAAAACACAATTGAATTCTATATTCAGCATGATTGCGCATCACAGGTATCGCTGGCAGGCAGTTTTAACCAGTGGGCACGGGATGTGTTGCTGCTGGAACCCGGTAAGCAGGGCTGGTGGAAGATCGAAGTGCCGATGATGCCTCCGGGAAAATATTACTATAAATTCTTTGTGGATGAAAAGGTATGGCTGGAAGATACCGGCAACCCGCACAGGGAACCGGACGGGTTCAATGGCTTCAACAGCATCCTGACGATAAACAACTGAGCAATGATATTCATAACGACCATATTGATCATAATGGCACTGTACCTGCTGGCAGGTCTTGTATTTGCCATTCCCTTCGTGATAAAAGGGGTCGCCGTCATTGATGAAGGCGCCAGGGGTTCATCATGGGGTTTCCGTCTCATTATCATTCCGGGTGTCACAGTGTTCTGGCCGGTATTGCTGAACAAATGGCTCCACGCATCAAAAATTAAAAGGTCATGATGAAACCGCTGCGAAAAAGGCATCTGCAGGTATGGACAGCATGGGCAATATTGCTTCCGGTGGGTATAGTGCTGGGGTGGTTGGCTGTTCCTTACCAGCAACCTGTAAAATTATTGCAATCGTCTGCAGCGGATTTGCTGCCCGTCATTATGCAAACAAAAGAACACAATGATTACACGGTAAGCATACGAAGTGATCATAAGCATACGGCATGGCAACTGGAATGGAAGAATAAAACAGCATTGACCTATCCTTCTGCAGTTATTTACAAAGCAGGCGAACCTGGCAACGACCCCGGAAAAGCTGAACTGATCGGGAGGATTGAAGCAAGAGGCGATTATGTTTTTGAACTGAAACCCGGTTTGGCGCAATCGTCACGGCTGAAACTGGTATTATACGATTTTATTCACGAAGCAGTAATTGACACAATCATTTTTAAAAACCCCTTCAGATACCCGGAATAATCATGAGCGCATCATACGTCGCCGTAGGCTGGAACCGGCAAAAGAAAATATATGACTGGCTGATCGCAGGCTTCTGCTTCACTTATCTCCTGCTGTTCATATCGGTCACACTGATCGTCAATGAACAGGTCACTTTTGAAACACTGCTGATCCGCAGCACTTCTACCCTTGCTGTATTGTTGCTGCACGTCATATTGGCTATCGGGCCACTATGCCGCCTGGATAAAAAATTCCTCCCATTATTATACAACCGGAGACATCTCGGTGTGACCATGTTCACATTCGCATTAGCGCATGGCGGTTTCAGCATATTCCAGTTCCATGCACTAGGCAATACAAATCCTTTTGTCTCGCTTTTCATATCTAATACCAATTTCAATTCATTCGCCGCATTCCCCTTCCAGGCATTAGGATTCTTCGCACTGCTTATCTTTTTCCTGATGGCCATTACCAGTCATGACTTCTGGCTGCACAACCTGTCACCAAGGGTCTGGAAGACACTGCACATGTTTGTGTACCTCGCCTATCTACTCGTGGTGATGCATGTCATGCTGGGCGTGATACAATATGAGAATAACCCGGTATTCGTCATCATCATACTTGCCGGCGCTGTCACGCTGATCACTCTTCACCTGCTTGCCGGATCAAAGGAAAGGAAACTGGACAAAAGGAAGTTTTCCTTAGAACAGGAAGGATTTATGTATGTATGTCCTGCTGAAGAAATTGAAGACAGCCGGGCAAAGATATTTTGCATAGACAAGGAACGTATCGCGGTGTACAGGCATGAAAATAAACTATACGCCATTCACAACGTATGCAAACACCAGGGGGGGCCATTGGGAGAAGGTAAAATACTGGATGGCTGTATCACCTGCCCCTGGCATGGCTACCAGTACCTGCCGCACAACGGGCAATCACCGCCACCATTCAAAGAAAAAGTAAGTACCTACGACGTTAAGATCATCGATGGTAAGGTCTGGTTGAATCCCGTGCCCTTCCCCGAAGGGACAGAACGACCGGGAGCAACAATAAAATAAGAAGAGGAACACTATCATGGACAACAAAGAATTTTACATTGGCTGGATGCCCGCCGCTCCCGGCGGTCTTGCAAAACATATCCGTAAAGTAGTGGTGATCCTGATTATGCTTGTTATTACAGCAGGTATCATACTGGCACTGCAGCAAAAGAAATTCTCCACCGCTACTTTTGAATTCGGGCAGTTGACAGAGATCACCGGCATTTACCAGCAATTCCCTGTGCCATCCATCAAAGCAATGAGTAACCTGGATGCATCCGGCCATTCTTCTTCTCTCACTATTCCATTGGTGGGTTATGGAAAATCAGGCGCCGAAGGGATCATTGCCGAACTGGAAAAAGAAAAGAATACAACACTTGATAAAAAAACCGTCACGTTCAGGGGAACACTTTTATATAGTGATGGAAAAACTTTGCTGCAAATAGATAAGAACGACGACCCGTTAACTAAGATCAGTGATGCGGTAGTAAATGTGCCGCCGGCGATCAAAGAACTCGGGACCGTTCGTCTGACAGGTGAGATACTGGATCCCAAATGTTATTTCGGTGTCATGAAACCCGGCCAGGGCAAACCGCACCGGGATTGTGCCATCCGTTGTATTGCCGGGGGCATGAGTCCTGTATTTTATGTAAGAAATGAAAAAGGAGAAGCCAATTATTACCTCATCCTGGATGCCGCCGGAAAGAAGATGAATGAGCAACTCAAAGATATCATTGCTGAACCCGTATCGCTCCGGGCAAGAGCTGTTCAATACGACGACTGGATAGTGCTGTATATAGACGGGATGAATAAGATAACAAGAACAGGCGGTTTAAGCTGGTTCAAAACAAAAGATGGCGATACTTACTGTGGCGTCTCTCATACCATTAATGTCAGTGAATAGAACCATAGATCGCATCTTCTGATATCCTTTTCAATATCGTGGCCGGGTTCATGTACCGTTCTCTCCCCTTTTGCCTGTGTACAAGATCAGGACCGCCCCAGTTCTCCGTGTTCATGGCCTTTCGCACAAAACGGCTCCATTCCAGCAATTGATAACCAAGACCATGAGCAATAGACGTTGCATCGGCGTTATACTCGAACCTGTCGATATACTTTGCCGAAATATTACTGACGGCATATTGTATTAACTGCAAAGTAGTCATCCGGGAATATTGCACCACATGTCCGAGTTCATGGCCAATGATCCCTATTTGTGCGTTGAACGATTGTTTTATAAATAATATCGGGGAAAGCATCGCCTCCGTACTGTCACTGATAGTTATGACATAATGCCTTTTTGCCGCAGGTACAAAAACACCTCCCCATGCGGCCCTGGTGAGTGCAACAGGATGACGGTGCCGTATCCGGAACAGGATATATGTATTTCTTAGCTCCGGATAGTAAGAAAGCGCTATGAGTATTTGTTTTTCAAATGCTGAAGGGTATTGTTTATTCTTCCCGAATTCCTTCCTGAGTTCCCGGAAATGATCTTCCGTAAGACTATCGGGAACGAAACTTTTAACCGGTACCTGGCCGGATACAGAAAATTGAAATAGCAGCCATAGTATAATGAGAGCATTCTTTACAGGCATCAATGAAATTACTCAAATTGTACCAACTCTTCATGCTCGTAATGGTTAATGAGCAGTGAACATATTTCCTTTACAATATCCTTTGCTACTTCCGTCTTATGCTTTAACAAAAACTCCTGGTGAGGCTTGTCTCTCCGGACTACTGTGATCTTGTTAGTATCATATCCGAACGTAGCATTCGCATCATTCATGGAATTCAGCACCACCATATCAAAATTCTTTTTCTGTAATTTACCCTGCGCATGAGCCAGCTCATCATTCGTTTCCAGGGCAAAACCTACTGATACCTGTGCCGCGGTTTTTATTTTCCCGAATTCAAAAGCGATGTCAATATTCTTTACCATACTGATGGTAAAAGAGCTGTCCTCTTTCTTGATCTTTTGCTCCGCTATTTTTGCCGGGCGGTAGTCTGCTACGGCAGCTGCAAATACAGCGATATCTGCATCTTCAAAAAAACGGCAGCAGGCCATATACATTTCATTAGCTGAGTTCACATGCACAACGGTAAGATTGGGATGCTGCAATTCAATGCAAACAGGGCCGGATACCATAAATACCTGTGCGCCCTGCCGGAGGAATTCCCTGGCTATGGCATAACCCATTTTACCGGTAGAATGATTACTGATATAACGGACGGGATCTATGGCTTCACGGGTAGGGCCTGCCGTGATCAGCACTTTCTTGTTATGAAGGATCGTTGCATTCATAAACAGTGGTTTATTATATATTAACAGGTGTAATTTCCGTCACGGAAAATGAAAAGCCTGTCAGCTGCTTTACAAAGGATAGCAGATCATAAAAAACAAAAGAAGAAGCATCCTATCTTCGGCTGAACAATGCCTGTATATGAACGTATCATTACCGAACGGTTATAATATAGTGATGCGCCGGCTCGAACCCGGTGATGCCATAAACCTGCTGAGCTATTTCAATGGCCTGTCTGCCGGCACACGTCAGCGTTTTGGTCCGCATCCGTTTGATGAACCAACCGTTAATCACATCTGCCATCACCCGGATGATACTATTTACCGGTATATCGCTATAGACCCGGCTGAGGGAAACATCATTGCTTATATGCTTTTCAAAAAAGGAATGACCGAAGGAGACCAATATCGCTATGCACAGCGCAACCAGTTCTTAGATCCTGCTATGACCGTCACCTTCGCACCATCAGTTGCGGACAACTGGCAAAGCAGCGGAGTGGGTTCTGCCATGTATGGTTGCATTGAAAACGAATTGCGATCAAAGGGAACCAGGCAGATCGTATTATGGGGAGGGGTGCAGGCTACCAATGAAAAGGCGGTGAATTATTACAAAAAGCACCATTATCAGTACGCCGGGTCATTCTGGCATGATGAGAAAGACAATCACGATATGGTGAAATGGTTATGAAAAGTAAGCAGCCTATACGCCGGATCATGCATTATTATATGCTTTGATCAGAGGCTCACGTATCGCTCTTGCTTTATCTGAACAATAATAATAAATAATCTCTGCGATATCTTCCGCTTTTATCCATTTATTAAAATCGGCTTCCGGCATGGCTTTACGGTTTTGCGGAGTGTCGATGGTACCCGGCACTACCACGCTGGTCACAACATTTGTTCCTCTCGCTTCATCATTCATTAGTTCGGCCAGGCGAAATAATAATGATTTGGCCAGCCCGTAAGCCACCATCCTTTTTCCCTGCTGCGCTTCCAGCCCCGGTCTCGATCCCACCAGGAATATCCGGCCACTGCCCTGTTGCATCATTTTTACAAATGCCGGCCGTGCAATGGTATATGCCGTTTCAAAGTTCAGCCGGTATTGCTTCATAATATCTGAGGCCTTCGTATCAGCAATGCCTCCCATGGCAAAACCACCCACCGTCAGTACAGCAACATCTATTTGTCCATGATGGGTTACAATCCCATCGACAAATTTTCCGGACTCCTCTTCATTCATAAGATCGGTCACATGCTTTTCAAAATTCTGGCCGGGAAGATCCAATACAACCGGATCGTTAGGTATCACCGTGCCTGCAACATAATATCCTTCTTCGATGAGTCTCTTCACCACGGCCTGTCCCAGATTTCCCGAAGCTCCGGTAACGATCGCAACTTTATTTGCCATTGATTATACTATTTGCACTTTATAAGCAGAATGATATCTTTTATACTTTGTCTTTATTGCCAGCTGAATTTGCCACCGGTGTTCACCCTTATTTTATATAAGCTGCTGTGCGCCGTCAGGTATAGTGTTTTGCCATCCTCATCTCCCCAGGCCATATTGGCTGGCCGCTCAGGCGTTACGATCTTTCCCAGCAATTTTCCTTCATGGCTCAGTATCCATAATCCTCCCGGGGCGGACACAAACAAATTTCCTTCTTTATCCACCTTCACGCCATCCAGTGCTTCTTCGTCTTCAGTAAAACTAAAATCATAAAACACTTTCCCGTTTTTCAATGTCCCATCCGCCTGCACTTCATAGCGCCATAGTGTTTTGGTGTGATGAATATCGCGGATATCCCAGTTGCTTACATACAGGTATCTCTCATCGGGAGAAAAAGCAATACCATTCGGTCCGCCAAGATCCTTACTGAGCAGTTCCACGTTACCGTTCTTTATCCTGTACACCCCTGAATGATCCAGTTCTTTTCTTTTATCTGCAAAAAAACCAGGTAGCCCGTAAGGAGGATCAGTAAAATAAACAGCACCGTCACTTTTCAATACAAGATCATTGGGGCTGTTGAATCTCTTTCCTTCGATCTTATCTGCCAGCACAGTGACAGGCCCCTTCTTCTCGATACGCACTACCCGCCTGTTGCCATGCTGGTCAATGATAAGCCGTCCCTCTTTATCAATGGCCAGCCCGTTGGAACCCGGCTGCCCATACTCTCCGATGTCTGCCCCGGTGTACCCGCTATGGCTCATGTAAACGGTCACGTTATGGTTCTTCGGATGGTAACAATAAATAGTATTGGTATTCGGATCGCTGAATAATAAATAACCGTCGGGATGCCATACCGGTCCTTCGGTAAAAGAAAAACCATCAGCTACTTTGTCGATCCTCGTTCCGGGGGTGATAACGCTATTCAGCTTTTCATCGATCGTAAATATTTTTCCGATATCCTTCCATCGCGGATCGGATGGAAGCTCACTGTAAAAATCGATCACCGCATTCCTGATCCATATATAATTATCGGGAAGCTTGCCGATGGCACCATTGATACCAAGAATAGCTATGGAGAATGTATCGCCGGCCTTTACATGATCTGAAAGTATCACCCGGTTTCGGGTATTATACCCGGCGATCACGCCATTACCTGTTTGCCCGAATCCCTGCGCCTGTTTTCCGTTCACCCATATCTCGCTGTAATCATCCACTACTATTTCAAATACAGCTGTCGTGCCATTCGTGTTTAACTTCCCTATTATTTCCGGTATGGTCACTTCTGTTTTGTACCAGGCAAAAGAGAACAAACCGGTACCCTGCCTTGTTTCTAATGCTGTTGGGCTGATCTCCGCAAAGCCATTATCAAAATCAGGAGCGCCGATCTGCGGATGTAATTGATGTGTCCTCACTGCTAAACCGGTTGGATACAATGGCAGTGCATCACCGCCTCCCTTCTGCGGGCCCGGGAGATTAAAATCCTGGTCGGTGATATGCGCAGGCTGTACATACCATTTTGCATTTACCAACGCTGCCCCTGCTGTTGTCCGCAGATCTGCCACCGCCTGTGGCTTATCTACTGCCAGTTGTCGTGTTTCCTGGGAGAAGACCAATAATGCCGCAAACAATGCGATTAGTATCAGCAGGTATATTTTCAAAAAGTAGTATATCCTTGTCATGGCGATTAGTTTTGGATCTTTTTATCTGTTTCGAGGTTCGTGATGATCAGCAGCAGCATACCTGTCCCGGCACCAATGAACAAACCAGCAGGAATATTTTTAGATACAATTGCGATGGCAGTTCCTGTAGCCATCCCGATGATCGTCCAGAATCCGGCTTTGTTTTTCATGATCAGTCCAGTTTTGCTTTACTGCCGGCAATAGCGATCTCCTCATCCTGCTGCGCACTCGCAGCGCCGCTTACGCCAATAGCACCGACCATCTGCCCGTTGACCATGATCGGTATGCCTCCCTGCAGAAAAGTATGGCCCACTGTTATCAATGCCTGTCTGCCGCCGTTGATCGAGTTCTCTAATTTGGCAGAAGGGGCTTTGAACAAAGCAGCGGTGTTGGCCTTTTTAATAGATACTTCGGCAGAAGCGGCGAATGTTCCATCCAGCCTTTCGAGATAAACAAGGTTACCGCCATTATCCACGACTGCGATCGCTCCGCCGGGAGCATTATTAGCCCGGGCATACCTGGTGGCTTCCGCCACTACTTTCTTTGCGGCTTCCAGCGAAATAGTTTGTGTACTGATGATCTGTGCATCTGTATTTGTTGCCGCCATCACCATAGCGGTGAATGTTAAGATGGCGGCTATTCTTCCTGTCTGCATGTTACTGTTTAATATGAATGAAATGAAAGGGGTGAAAAGTTTATTCAGTGGCCGCCGTTTCGGTAGCAGCTGGCTTGGCGGGTTTATCAAACTTTACCTTTTTCCCCGCATGTTTTTTTACCTGGCCGGGCCAGTTATTGTTTGCTTTTATAATATTGTTGCCAGTGTCTTTGTGGAATTGCGTGTAGGCGTCCTGTGAGTGTTGCAGGATCAGCTTACCATCTATTACATCAAATATTTCCGGGTTGATCGGGCGGAGTTTGTTCAATGCCATGGCATATCCGCAGAAAGCTCCATACTGCGGAGCAAACATCTCCGGATGATCTTTGAACATAGTAGCATTAGGCTCTGAAGAAAACCAGTAAGTAGCGCCGTTGTACCTCGCAAAATATTTCGGATCACCTTTCACCGCTTTCATCTGCGTAAAATAAGCTACTGCATCATATCCCTGCAGTGTTACGCCATCAGGATCTGTATTATTCAGAAATCCCTTTTCTTCATCAGTCGTGATCTGCTTGCCGTGTTTGGATGAAACAGCCGGCCAGTATTTATCGGCTTTCACGATATTACCGCTCACATCTTTATTCCAGCCGCTAACGGCACGCTGGTTATGCTGAATGAATAATCTTCCATCTACGATAGAGAATGTATTCACATCTATCGGGGCAATACGTCCGAGTGAAACCGCATAAGCACACCAGGCCCCGAACTGCGGTTTATATTTATCCGGGTTGGCTTTAAAAAGATCGAGGTGCTCCTGTGATGCGAAGCAGTAGATCGCACCCTCGTAACTGAACTGGTACCGGGTATCTCCCTTCACCGGTTTATTATCGGTAAAAAAAGCCACGGCATCATAGCCATCAAGGATGACCCCTTTGTCATCTACATTATTAAAATAAGTTCCCGCTTCTTTCTGGGCATGAACGATACCGGCAGAAAGCAGGCCGATAAAAAAAGTAATAAGCAGGAACAGTATCCTGAAAAAGCGGTCCTTCTTCGCCTTCACTTTCAGCAGTTGTTCCATCTGAACATTTTTTGTATGTGTTGTCATTATACGTTGTTTTACGGAACAAAGAAAAGACGGAACAAAGGCAGCCGCTGTCCGGTGCTTTACATATGGATGACAGCACAAATAAAAAAGCCCGGGAATAGTCGGGCTCTTTACAAAACAACCTGCACAGGGAAGGAAACAGCTATGCCTGTCAGATAATAAAAAGCCTCTTTCAATAGCTGAAAGAGGCTTTACGTTCTGAAACCGTCCTTATCCGAAATTAGTTTTTCGCGACATCGAATTTCCGGAAGATAGCTCTCACAGAATTCTGGATCTCTTTACTGCTCAGGTTTTTGCTGTTCACTTCATCGGTCGTCCATCCCTGCCATACTGTTTTCTCAGACCGGGCATCGATCATGGATATGGTCACCGTCCCTTCCCTTGAAGGCACATCATAATTATCATACCCGACGAACTGCGAAGGATAATAGACATTAACGAACCGGCGGGTATAGGGATTATAAAATGTGCGGGTAAACGGTCTTGAATACACAGGGTCAGACCGCTGTGCCGTCATCCTTTCTACCAGCACATCATAACTTAATAACACATCAGGTTTACTTTTTGTTTCCTTCCACCCTGATGATCTTTCCAGTTCTTTGCCAACGGCTTCCTTTATCTTCCGTTCCACCAGGTCGTTCGGGTGGTTCTTCTCTTTCTTCCCTTCTCCTTCCTTATCTATCCAGGCAAAAGTTTTGTATTTACTGAAATCGGTATGCTCATCTTTTTCGATATGCGCTGTGGAGGCACAACTTGCCAGCAAGAAGACGAGGGCCAGAGATCCGCTCCACAGTTTCCAATGCTTCATCATGGTTTTTCCTTTTATAGTGATCAATGAACGTAACCACTATACTAACGGGGAAAAGGATACCACGGTTATTAATGAGATGTGAAAGAATGCAAAAAGAAAACACAATATATCAGGGAAGTCCGGTCTCGGAATGCTGCTCCGGCACCTGTACATCCAGGAAACCCTTGCGCACCAATCTGCGTTGAAAATCCTGCTGTACTTCATATTCCCCATGCACAAGGAACAATTGTTTTACCTGCCGCGGGTCCTGGCAGGCCAGCCATTGACTCATATCTTCATAATCCCCATGCGCACTCATACTGCGGATAGAGCCGATCTCTGCATTCACCTGGTGCTCTACACCAAATATGCCTACTTCTTTGGCGCCACGCATCAGCCTTCCTCCCAGCGAATTCGGTTCACAATACCCTGTCAGCACGATTGTGTTGCGGCTGTTCTCGATATTATTGCTGATATGATGCTTCACCCTTCCTGCATCGGCCATGCCGCTTGCCGAAATAATGACCAGCGGGCCATTCTGAAAATTGAGCAGCTTGGATTGCTCAACGCTCTTGATGTATTTCAACCCCGTAAAACTAAATGGGTCTGCATCTGATTGCATGATACGTTGAATGGTCTTATTAAAGTAATGCGGGTATTTCTTGACGATCTCGGTAGCTTCCACACTCAAAGGACTGTCCACATAATAAGGCAGTTCCGGCAAACGGTTCTCAACTTCCAGTTGGTTCAATGCATATAAAAGCTCCTGTGTACGGCCCACACTGAAAGCAGGCATGATCAGTTTTCCTTTTTTTTGCAAACAGGCTTTTTCGATCCATTGCAGCAGGATATCCGGTGTTGTCACATGCTGGTCATGCAAACTATTACCATACGTAGATTCCATGATAAGATAATCCGCCTGCGGAAAGTTCTCCGGCGATTTTAATATCGCATCCCTGTACCTCCCGATATCGCCGCTGAATGTCAGCCTGGTCTCTTTTCCATTTTCCTTTACTTTAATATGCACACAGGCACTGCCGATGATATGGCCTGCGTCGGTGAACATTGCCTGCACCCCTTCTGTCACATCGAACCATACACCATAGTCCGCCTCTGCAAAATGCTCCATACATTTCTTTGCATCCTCAACCGTGTATAATGGTTTCAGGTACGGCAATCCCTGCATAGCCCTTTTCTTATTATCATATTTTACATCATCTTCCTGTATCTCCGCAGAGTCTTCTAATAGTGTATTCGTAAGCTCACGGGTAGCAGGTGTACAGAATATCTTTCCTTTGAATCCTTCTTTCACCAGCTTGGGGATAAGCCCGCTGTGATCGATATGCGCATGAGACAGGATCATCACATCCACATTCAGCGGATCAAAACCGAAATGGCGGTTCAATGCATCTGTGTCCTTGCCCATTCCCTGGAACATGCCGCAATCCAGCAATACTTTCTTACCGTTCTTTAAGGTCAGCAAATGCTTGGAACCCGTTACTGTCCTTGCCGCACCATGAAAAGCTATCTTCATAAAACCAATTTGGAGATTTGCCAATGTGCCCGTTCGCTGATAAAGCCTGTCATCTGATCTCCGGATCAGTTCATCAGCACACCGGCTAATTATTTTTTGATTTAAATGACCATGTGATATAAAATTCCGCCACCAGTTCACCCGCTTTATTAGTACCCACCGATCTTGCCCTGATACTCTTCGGCTCTCTTAATTCGATGCACTGCTCAATGGTTTTCCTGATCAGGTCCCCGTCGGCACACACAAAACTTGTCTTGTCAACCGCCTTTTTAAAATACTCCCCTTCTACTCTTATCACCAGCATAGATACGGACGGCTTTCTTTTATACAAATGAGCCAATGCAAGGGCACCGGTACTCATTTCCGCTGCCATGGCAAGACAGGCGAAATAAGTGGAGCGAAAAGGATTCCGGGAGAACCATTTATAAGGAACAGTCACTGTACATCGTTGTTCAATGATATCTCTTACCCTTACTCCGGCAAAATAAGCGCTGGGAAGTTTGGATAATAAGAACAGCCTGAACTTCAGGGGGTGTTTTACCAGCCTGATAAACGAAGATGCAGAATTGTTCATGCTTCCCGGCATACACTGATCATGTTCTGGAAATAAATAACCGTTAACTACTGGAACTCTTGGGGCTTTTTAATTCTTATCAAAAGCCACAATACTGGCCACCGCCTTATTGCTGTTGGCGTCCACTTTAAAATAAATATTGCCTTCGCTGGTACTCATGAACTTTGCTGACGGAATAAGGATACCTCTCAGCGCATTATTTACTTTTTCGGCATAGGTGGAACCAGCCGCCTGCGTAATAGAATTATTGATACTGTTATAATCCAGTTCATCCTTGCTTACCACCACAGCGATATAATCCCTTGTCCCGACATTATCCGGCTCCATAGACTGCCCTTTCGGAAATAACCGGTACCCGGTGATGCCACAATAAGGAGAATGTTTGGAAACGGTCTCTCCCGGTTTCAGGTATGGGAACAATACATAACTGGTCTTACCATCACTTTCAGCTCCGAAAATATAGATATAACATTCGGTCTTGTTCTCTATCTCCATCTTGAATCGTGTACCCGGCTTGATCGGCGACGTGGTTTGAAATGTATTGGCGCCCGCCGAACGTAATTGTATGTATTGTTTGTCATCATTCCTCACCAGACCTATCGTACACTCCAGCGGGATATTGGCCACATTGCTGCGCTTTGGCAACGGATCAATGCCGTATGCCTCTTTTACATAACTTTTAAAATCCCCATAGCGAACCCAGGCAATACCCTTATCCCCCCAATCTTCTGTCCAGCTATTCATGATCTGGAAAGCGCCACCGAACTTCCTGTCATCATAACCTATTACACACATAGCATGTCCGCCCATACCTATCTGTGATGCATCCATGCCCTGCGGCTGCCATAATTCCCGTCCTTTCATATCCTGCATAAAACTCTGGCCCACCATCATACCAATAACAACAGGAGCATCTTTGGCCAGGTGTTCCTTAACGGCTCGCACACTTATCGCATTGATATTATCACCGCTTGTCAGGCGGGTAAATCCATGGATCGTGTTTTGCCGGCCTTCGCTTACATCACTCGAAGAAGGCATCCGGTCGCAGTCCTGGTCACTGTATGGGTATTCGCTCAGTGGTACACCGCCATTCTTTTGCATGGCCTCCATCGCCCTTTGTATGTAAGAGCCCTGGCAGCCATCTAATTTTATCTGGTTATATAAATAGGAGGGGCTGAAACGGATACTGGCCGGATCCTCATGAGTGGCAGCAGCTCTCAGGATAGTTTGTGCTGCATAAGCGCTGCTCCATGCCACACAACTTCCCTGTTGCCCCTGGTCACCGCGGGGTGGAGCGTATTGCAACAATGAAACAGCCTCAGGCAATGCATTGCCCGGGTTGGCTTCATCCAGCTCTTCATACACCGAAGCTTTATTGAACTCATCAGGATTAAAACTATACCCGCTCTGTGAAAATTGAGAAATAACATTCTGTATGCTGTCCATATTGCACCCTCCTCTGCCCAGCAGGAAATAAGCTCCGGCAGCCAGTACCAGCAAAAAAATGATCCCTTTCCCTTTAAATAAACCTAGGAGCAATGGCAATAACGCTCCTAATCCACCCCCGCCGCCCGGGATGTTGGGACGGTTACCACCACCGCCTTTATCATCATTATAATCATTGGGGTTCTGATTTTGCGGATCATCTGTCATTCGGATAGGCATAACAAATACGTTTTAGCTTTGATTTGGTGATTTAAATGTAGGAAGTTCAGGGCAATTTGGAACTGAGCGTTATTAAATACTTTTTTGCGCATCCCTGACACCTTTTCTGGAAAAGAATCGTCAATTTTGAGAATACGCCCGGATCAATATGAAAAAAATTTTTTACACATTTTTCGCCGCCGCTTTGCCCCTTCTTACGGTTGCCCAGAAGGTCACCGGTAAACTTGCTTTTCAGCAGGGACAGGTTTTTATAGTTACTATGGATGTGAAGAATAAGGTCGGCCAGGAAGCCATGGGCAATAATATAGATTTTAATGTTGACGGAACAGCCACCCATTCTTTTAAAGTGACCAATACCACCGAAGACAATCATACACTGCACCATGATGTCAAAAAGATCACATTCAAATTCGATGGCATGGGACAGAACCGTTCATTTGATTCGGATAACGCAAAGGATATGGAAGGCTTTTTTGGCGCCCCGGTAAAAGATCTCCTGGGCAAAAGCTATGATATGATCATAGACCCGACCGGTAAAACGATGATCGTAAAACCTGAAAAGATCGAACTCGCCAAATACGACGACCGTCTCGCTATCGTTTTCAATATGCTGAAAGATGTGACCAGCGTGGTCTATCCTCCAAAGAAAAATGAAGCCAGTTTTTTTAAAGCATTACCGGATACGGCCGTAGGTATCAATGATACATGGTCAGAGATCATTGAAACAGAGAATGGAAAAGTGACCACGGTATATAAGTTATCCGCCATAACAGATTCTGTCATCATCATTGACCTGGCAGGCAGGTCATCGTCCATTACCAAATCGGAAATGATGGGAATGCCCATGACCACCAGCATGAACAATAATTTTACAGGAAAGATCATTGCCGATAAAGCCACCGGTATCATCCGGGAAAAGACCATCACTACCGAATCAAAGGGCAGCACGGAAGCGATGGGTGGCAATATGCCGGTAACGGCAAAGACCACGATCACGATAACGGTGAAACCCGCTGAGTAAAGAGATCAGTCAGGGGTCATCTATGTTAATTATTCTTACATTCTTGCCCCATCGGGGCAGCTTTGTGGTAGCAGAGAATATGTGCAATTTGTGTAAGCCCCGTAAGGACGACATTAAAAATAAAATCGGAATATTCGTCCTATTATGCACTTGCCCCATCGGGGCAAAACTATGGTAGTAGTAGGCAATACGTAATTCAAACAAGCCCTGTAGGGGCGGTATTATAAAAATATGGCAAATACCTATTCTCAAATATCCATTCACTCCGTATTTGCTGTAAAAGGCAGGGAAAATATTATCACCCATCAATGGCGCGATGAATTACATAAATATATCGCTGGTATTATTACAGGAAATAGTGCAAAATCATTAGCGGTTGGCGGTTGGCAAGATCACGTCCATATTTTTTTCGGTTTGCCTGTCACCGCCTCTATTGCACATTTCATGAGCATAGTTAAGGCAAGCAGCAGTAAATGGATCAATGAGCAGGGCTTTGTTAATGGGAAATTTAATTGGCAATCAGGATACGGAGCTTTTTCGTACTCAAAGAGTCAAAGGGACCAGGTCATCAAATATATTATGACGCAGGAAGAGCATCATCGGACCAAAACCTTCAAAGAAGAGTACCTAAAAATGTTATCCGATTTTGAAGTGGAATACGATGAAAAATATCTTTTCGAATTCTATGACGATGTTATTTGAAAATGCCGCCCCTACGGGGCTTTCTCTGTGTGACATGCTTTTTACCAAAATAACGGCCATACTGGCCTTTTGCTCTTACCCGATGCATTTGCCCCATCGGGACAATATTTTTGTAACAGGAATACGATGGTGAGGCAGTCTCGTAGGGGGCGACATTAAAAGATATAATCCGGATAACGTTCTGAATCGAACCTGCCCCAGTGGGGCAATATTTTGGCAGCAAAGAATATGTATGATTTGAACAAACCCCATAGGGGCGGTATTATATTTCAAATATCCTGAATGGTAATTTCCACTTGGTTCTTCAGCAGGTCATCCCAGTTATCCCGCCTGCGTATCAGATGAGGTTTGCTGTCCTTCATCATTACTTCAGCTGGTTTTAATCTCGAATTGAAATTGGAGGACATTTCAAATCCATAGGCGCCCGCATTATAAAAAACAAGCAGATCGCCTTCCCGCACTTCATGCAGCTTCCTGTCCCAGGCAAAAGTGTCCGTTTCGCAGATATTACCCACCACGGAATACTTTTTTGTATCGCCTTGCGGGTTGCTGATATTCTCGATGCGGTGATACGAATCATAGAACATCGGGCGGATCAGGTGATTGAAACCACTGTTCACACTAACAAATGTGGTAGCTGAAGTTTCTTTCATCACATTCACCTGCGTGATGAAATAACCGCATTCGCTTACCAGAAACTTGCCCGGTTCAAACCATATCTGCAGATTTTTGGCTTGTGGATGATTATCGAATGCCTCTTTTACTTTTTTTCCCAGCAGATCAATATCTATCTCCTCATCGTCCTTTTTATACGGCACTTTGAACCCGCCGCCAAGGTCCACCGATTTCAGTTCTTTGAAATGCGGAATGAGATCGAACAGCACTTCAATGCCTTTCACAAACACATCCGCATCCTTGATATCGCTGCCGGTATGGATATGCAGGTCAGTGATCCTGATATTATTTCTATTCACCACTTCGAGGATCTTATCCAGCTGGTCAACCGGTATCCCGAATTTGCTTTTATCATGCCCTGTTGAGATCTTTATATTGCCGCCCGCCATGATGTTGGGACGGAGACGGATACCCACCGGGTAACTATGGCCGTATTTCCTCCCGAACTTTTCAAGATTGGATAAACTGTCGATATTGATATTCACTCCCAGCTTTACCGCTTCTTCTATCTCATCAAAACCGATACCGTTGGATGTATATAATACCTGCTGCGGCAAAAAACCTGCATGCAAGGCCAGCTTTGCTTCATTGATGGAACTACAGTCCACATTGGCGCCAAGTGAACGGATATATTTCAGCACACTCACATTGGTCAGTGCTTTGCACGCATAAAAAAACACTACGTTGCTCCCGCTGAACGCTTTTGCTAACTTCTCATATTGTTCTTTTATTTTTTCAGCATGATATACGTATAACGGAGTGCCAAACTCTTTCGCCAGTGCGGTCAACTGCTCAGGGGATAATTGCTGCGACATAGGCGGCGAAGATAAAAAAGGCGTATCACCGTTCCAAACAGTGATACGCCATACAGGTGTTAGCAGTTAGTTCAGGCGTTGTTGTCTTCGTTACCTTCTTTTTCGATCAGTTCGCCTTCTTCCGTTACAGAAAGCAAAGCTTCTGCATTACTTTCTCCTTCTTCTGATTTTGGCGCCTG
>JAEUVK010000177.1 GCA_016787135.1 Chitinophagaceae bacterium
ATGCTGTTCTCAGTAAACAACTCACCCTTCTTTGGTAAAGACGGAAAATTTGTTACTTCCAGGCACCTGCGTGACCGCCTGATGAAGGAAACAGAAAAGAACCTTGCGTTAAGGGTTGAAGATAGCCAGGAAGGAGACAGCTTGATGGTGTATGGCCGTGGTATCCTTCATTTAGGTATTTTAATAGAAACCATGCGCCGGGAAGGATATGAACTGACAGTAGGTCAGCCACAGGTGATCGTCAAAGAGATCAATGGAAAAAAATGCGAGCCTTATGAGACGTTGGTGGTGGATGTGCCGCAGGAGTTTGCAAGTAAAGTGATTGATCTCGTATCACGTCGGAAAGGGGAAATGCTGGTAATGGAAACCAAGGGGGAGATGCAGCACCTCGAATTTGATATTCCTTCAAGGGGTCTGATCGGGTTGCGTACGCAAATGCTGACCGCAACAACCGGTGAAGCAGTGATGGCACACCGTTTCAGCGAATACAAACCCTGGAAAGGCCCGATACCCGGAAGAAATAATGGTGTACTGATATCAAAGAATACAGAAAAGACAACAGCCTATTCAATAGACAAGTTGCAGGACAGGGGTACATTCTTTGTGGATCCGGGAGAAGATGTATATGCCGGCCAGATCATTGCGGAAAATATTAAACCCGGCGACCTCGTGGTAAATGCAACAGAGGCCAAGAAGCTGACCAACCACAGGGCCAGCGGCAGCGATGACGCTACCCGCATTGCACCGAAAACCTTGATGACACTGGAAGAATGTATGGAATATATTCAGCAGGATGAGTGTATTGAAGTGACCCCGAACTTCATTCGTATGCGCAAGGTGATATTGAATGAGGAGGAGAGAAAGAAGGTGCAGAAAAAGATGGAGTCAGAAGCAGTATAATTCCAGGTACAAAAAGTTTTTCTATGAAAATGAAGCACTGGTTCATCCGGTGCTTTGTTTTTATCACATAGTGTTTATTCTTTTCGCTGATCCATACTATCCGCTTTCCGATTTGTACAGTTTGATCAGCGAATGATAAGTCTTTTTGATCTTTCGTCAATTTTCATAACATAAATGCCGGAAGGCAAAGAAGGGAGATTAAGTACAATAGCATTCTGATCGGTGACGATCTTCTTTTGCCAGATCTGTTTTCCTGAGATGTCAGATAAGGTAAGTAGTGACCCGGAAGTGATGCCGGTCACGGTTATTTTATTACTGGCCGGGTTCGGGTAAATAATTATTGTTTCGTTTTTGCGGGGAACATATATTTTCTGAATTGCAGAATAAATAACAGCATTATTTTTTTTAGTCAGCTTAATCCTATACATATTATAACCAGGTCCGGGTGATGGATCAATGCCGGTATAATTCAGGATTCCATCAGTCGCATCTACTCTGGCTATTTCTGCCCAGTAATTACCATCAACGGATCTTTCCATTGAAAAGTGATCAATGATATCCGGTTGGGCGACACTCCATTTTAAAAATGTTTTTTCGTTTGAATAATTGGCTCTGAACCAAAGAAGGTCAACAG
>JAEUVK010000077.1 GCA_016787135.1 Chitinophagaceae bacterium
GGAGGTGTGATATGGCGAGTGTGAAACCGGAACAGGTAATTGAAATTTTAAAGAGGCATAATGTGCATATCTCATTGGAGCAAGCGGTACTGATACTGGACTTTATGTTTAAATTTGCTAAGTTATCATTAACGCAAAACAGAGGCACATGACAGCAGATTTATACATCCGGGTGAGTACAGATGAGCAGGCTGACAAAGGCTACTCACAACGGGACCAGGAGGAACGTTTAAGGAAGTATTGCGAAAACAATCAGATAAAAGTTAGGCATGTAATTTTTGAATACCATTCAGCAAAGACGTTTAACAGTACTAAGTGGAATGGTTTATTATTTGATTTAAAGAAGAAAAAAAATGCGGTTGATTTTGTTTTATTTTCTAAGTGGGATAGGTTTAGCCGCAATGCAGGCGATGCTTATCAAATGATAAATATCCTTCGCAAACTGGGAGTAGAACCACAAGCGATAGAGCAACCATTAGATTTAGCAGTTCCGGAAAACAAGTTGATGCTTGCATTTTACCTGGCTGCACCTGAAGTTGAAAATGACCGCAGGGCATTGAATGTTTTACTTGGAATGAGAAAAGCAAAGAAAGAAGGCAGATGGATGGGAGTTGCACCAGTGGGCTATGCAAATAAAATAACAGAAGATGGAAAAAAATACATAGCTCCTGTAGAACCAGAAGCAAGTATTATGAAATGGGTTTTTGAAACTCTTGCCGAAGGTCAGTTGAATATTGAGCAAATAATGAAACAAGCATTTGGAAAAGGGATAAAAACCTGTCGTTCTAATTTTTGGAATCTGTTGAGAAATCCTGTTTATTGTGGCCGCATATATTTATCTGGTTACAAGGAAGAAGAATCAAGGCATGTGCAAGGGTTGCATCAGCCTATAATTTCAGAAGCACTTTTTTATGATGTGCAGGATTATTTGAATGGCAAGAAAAGGACATACCGTGCAAAAGTGGGCAGCATGGATGAACTGCAATTAAGAGGCTATCTCATCTGTCCTAAATGCGGCAAGTTACTTACTGGCAGCGCATCAAAAGGAAGAAATGGGCGATACTATTATTATCACTGTGTTTCGACTTGCGGAGCAAGGTTTAAGGCAGAAAATGCAAATCAGTTGTTTTCAAGTGAACTTAAAAAATTGGTTCCAAAACCCGGTATGACCGAAGTTTATAAAGTGGTTTTGCAGGAAGAATTTAAAGCCCAAACGAAGGCTCAGCGGGAAGACTTAAGGCATGTTAAAGATGCTTTGGAGAAGGCCAATACAGAGCTTACAAATGCCCGTAAACTTCTTTTAACAAACGAAATTGAGCCTTCAGAATACAGGTCAATAAAATCCGATTATGAAAAGAAAATTACCGGGCTTGAATCAAAACTGATAGAATTATCGCAGGAAGGCAAAAGCATAGAACCCTTGCTCAATAAGGCTTTAGCAACTTTAACATCCTTAGATAAATTATACGAAAAGGCTGATAATAAAAGTAAAAGAGAAATCATTGGTTCGATATTCCCCGAAAAACTCGTTTTTGACGGATTTCAATATCGAACCGTCAGATTAAACGAAGCAGTTCGCCTAATATACAATATGGGTAAGGGTTTCAGCGAAAATGAAAATGGACAAACCGAATCAATTTTCGATTTGTCCACTTTGGTGCCCGGGACTGGATTCGAACCAGCACACCTCGCGGCGCCGCCACCTGAAGACGGTGCGTCTACCAATTTCGCCATCCGGGCTTTTCGGGGGTGCAAATATAAAGAAAGAGAGCTGACTATAAGCAACCAGGCAAATTTTGTTTTTATGCCTGGTCATTTTGCTTGCTATCACTTAAGAAATTGTCCAGCAGGTCTCCTTTGATCTTTTTACTGATTGTTTTTTTCCGCAATCTGTACCCTATTATCAGTAAAACACTGCCTGCGATAAAAAATATATTGAAGCCGATATAATAGGCAATGATATTGATCGTCTCTGTTTCGCCCGGGAAGTTTTTTGAACCCAGGTAAGCCAGCAGATTTAAAACGATCATCAACGACCCGAGAATCATCAATATAATGCCTGTGACCTTCATTGGGTAACAATTATACGGATACATTAAAATCTCTCAGCGCATCATTCAAACTTGTTTTCAGGTCAGTGCTCGGCTTGCGCTGCCCGATGATCAGGGCGCAGCTTACATTGTAAACTCCTGCAGGGAACTTTTTAGCGTAAGTGCCGGGTATCACCACGCTACGGGCAGGTACCCTGCCTTTGTATTCTATCGGCTCACTGCCGCTCACATCAATGATCTTGGTGGACTGGGTCAGTACTACGTTGGCGCCGAGTACCGCTTCCTTTTCCACTCTTACACCTTCCACCACTATACTCCGGCTGCCAAGAAAACAACCGTCTTCAATAATAACAGGTGAAGCCTGCAGGGGCTCCAATACACCGCCAATGCCTACACCACCGCTCAGGTGTACGCCTTTACCGATCTGGGCACAACTGCCGACCGTAGCCCATGTGTCCACCATGGTGCCCTCGTCCACATAAGCGCCAATATTAACATAAGAAGGCATCAGCACCACATTCTTTGCCACATAAGCGCCATACCTCGCTACCGCATGAGGGACGGCACGGACACCTAAGTCTTTGTAATTCTTCTTCAGCAGCATCTTATCGTAGAACTCAAACGGCTCCACATTCCATGTCTGCATCGGCTGAATGCCGAAATACATCAAAATCGCCTGTTTCACCCATTCATTCACCTGCCAGCCATCCTGAGCGCCAGTCGAATGACTTGCCGGGGAGGCTACACGCAACCTGCCTTTGTCCACTTCTTCGATCACAGCACGTACAGAATCGCTGTATTTTGTGTCTTTCAGCAATTCACGGTTGCCCCATGCTTCCAGTATCAGTTCTTTCATGTCTTTTTTAAAATTTGCTGCGAAAATAAGTGAATGTGAAGATTTGCAGATATGCAGATTGGCCGATAAAAGAGAATTAATCTGCACATTTGCACATCAGATTATCAGCAAATTGGTTTATGAACATCGGTTTTGATGCAAAGAGGGCATATCATAACGGTACAGGGCTGGGGCATTACAGTCGCACCCTGATCCGTTCACTGGCGGAATATTACCCGGAACACCAGTATTATTTATTTAACCCCAGGCATTCGGACAGGTTTTCGCTGAAAGCAGATAACATACACGAAGTATTGCCAACAGGTTTTCCTTCAACCTTATTCCGTTCGGCCTGGCGCAGCAGCTGGGTAAAAAAAGACCTGCAACGATTGAAGATCGGTCTCTACCACGGATTAAGCCATGAGATTCCGGTCGGGATTCATAAAACGGGTATTAAATCGGTTGTCACGATACACGACCTGATACATGAGCGCTACCCGGAACAGTATAACCCGATAGATGTAAAGATCTATGATAAGAAATTCCGCTATGCCTGCGAACATGCGGACAAAGTGATCGCCATAAGTGAACAGACGAAAAGAGATATCATTGAATACTACAAAACACCGGAAGAGAAGATCACGGTTTGCTACCAGAGTTGTAACCCTGCGTTTGGCAGCAAAATAAGTACAGAAGAAAAAGAAAGGGTAAAAAAGCAATATGGCCTGCCCGATAAGTACTTTCTCTATGTCGGATCCATCATTGAAAGAAAGAACCTGTTGAATATCTGCAAAGCGGTATTCTTATTAAGAAACGAAACAGATGTCCCGCTGGTAGCTATCGGCGATGGTGCCGGTTACAAACAACAGGTAAAGGATTTTATCAGGCAGAATGGGCTGGAGAAAAAGATCATTTTGTTGTCAGAAACGGAAGCTGCAAGATCATCAGCGGCATTTCAGACTGCGATTGATTTCCCGGCTATTTATCAATCAGCGATCGCTATGATCTACCCTTCTTTTTTTGAAGGCTTTGGTATCCCGGTGCTGGAAGCGTTGTGGAGTAAGTTGCCGGTCATTACATCCAATACTTCCTGCTTACCTGAAGCAGGCGGGGCAGGAGCGTATTATGTGAACCCCAACAGCGCGGAAGAAATAGCGGAAGGGATGAAAAAAATATTTACTGATAAAGACCTCGCTGATGCAATGATCGGGAAAGGCTGGCAACATGCGCAGAATTTTACGCAGCAGCAATGTGCAGCAGCGGTCATGAATGTTTATCGATCGTTATGGTAGATTTTGAAAAAGATATTGAACAGTGTTTGCAGGTATTGAAAAGCGGCGGACTGATTTTATACCCGACCGATACAGTGTGGGGTATTGGCTGCGATGCAACGAATGCAAAAGCAGTTGACAGGATATATCAGTTAAAAAAAAGGGCTGATAGCAAAGCGATGATCGTACTGGCTGCCGACGAACGGGATATACTGAAGTATGTGGCCCATCCTGACCTTGCAGTGTTTGATTATTTACAGAAGACCACAAAGCCCACCACCGTAGTATATGAAGGAGCGATCGGGCTGGCGGATAACTTAGTGGGTGCAGACGGAACCGTGGCCATCCGTATCTGTAACGAAATATTCTGCAGGCATCTTGTCAAACGATTCCGCAAGCCTGTCGTATCCACCTCTGCGAATATATCCGGTGAAAGAACGCCGGCTATTTTTAAGGACGTTGCCGATATAATTAAAGCAGGAGTTGAGTATGTTGTAAAATACCGGCAGGAAGATGATACCGTGGCCGAACCTTCTTCAGTGATCAAATGGAATAAGGATTCAAGCATTACTGTATTAAGGCCCTGATACTGAATTCAGGACTGTTGTTCCTTGCCCCTTATGCCTTTCCCCTTCTTATCTTTGTTTGGTTATGGAGATCAATTGTACAGAAAAGGATCTGCTGATATTGAATAAAGTGGCCACCGCAGCTGAAGTGCTGGGGGTAGAAACGTATTTGATCGGTGGTTTTGTAAGGGATAAGATACTCGGAAGATCCACGAAGGATGCAGACATTGTCTGCGCCGGCGATGGTATTGAACTGGCGAGGACGGCCGCTAAATTATTTGATCCTGCACCGCATATGAACTATTTTAAGAATTTCGGTACGGCACATATCAAAGTAAATCTTTCAGGCAATGAAGTTTTTGATCTTGAGTTTGTCGGTGCCCGCAAAGAGAGCTATAATTTCAATTCCCGCAAGCCTGCCGTAGAACCGGGAACGCTGGAAGACGATCAGAAAAGAAGGGATTTTACCATCAATGCGCTTGCCATCAGCCTGAATAAAACTGATCATGGAAAACTGATAGATCCTTTTGATGGATTAAAAGACCTGGAAAATAAGATCATCCGGACGCCGCTCGATCCCTTGCAGACATTCAGCGATGATCCGTTGCGTATGATGCGGGCCATCCGTTTCGCCACGCAACTCGGTTTTACCATTGAAGAAAGAACATTGCAGGCTATTAAAGATGATGCGCATCGTATCAACATTATTTCGCAGGAAAGAATAACTGATGAGCTGAATAAGATCGTTGCTTCATCAAAACCATCTGTTGGGTTTGATCTGTTGTACAAAACAGGTTTGTTGCAGATCATTTTTCCCCAGATGGTAGAGCTGGTCGGCGCTGAATATAAGGAAGGGCATGGCCACAAGGATAATTTCTATCATACGTTGCAGGTATTGGATAATCTTTCGCAGGCATCAGATGATCTTTGGTTAAGATGGTCTGCGGTACTCCATGATATTGCAAAGCCTGCCACTAAAAAATTTGAAGACGGGCACGGGTGGACCTTTCATGGACATGAAGTAGTGGGAGGCAGGATGGTGCCGAAGATATTTGGAAAACTGAAGCTGCCACAGAACGAAAAAATGCGTTTTGTCAGGAAGATGGTGGAAATGCACCTGCGGCCTATCAGCCTGACAAAAGAAAACATCACCGATTCAGCGATCAGGCGTTTATTGTTTGATGCCGGGGAAGATTTTGAGTCGCTGATGATGCTTTGCGAAGCCGACATTACCTCAAAGAATAAGCAAAAAGTAAAAAGATATTTAGAAAACTTCCAGTTTGTGAGACAGCGCTGCAAAGAAGTAGAAGAAAACGATCATGTCCGCAACTGGCAGCCGCCGATCGACGGGGAGAAGATCATGGAACTATTCGGCTTACCGCCATCCAAACCAGTGGGTATTCTGAAGAATGCGCTGAAAGACGCCATTTTAGACGGCGATATCCCTAATTCCTATGCGGCAGCTTATGACTTCCTGCTTTCAAAAGCCGGTGAAATGGGATTAAAACCAATAAACTCTTAATTTTGCGTATGACCATTTTAAAATTCAGGATATATTTCGAAGAGGATGAAAGTGTGTATCGTGATGTGGTGATACGTCATACACAATCTTTTCGTGACCTGCATGATGCCATATTAAAAGCCTACGAGTTCGACAATAAACACAAAGCTACTTTTTACCGCAGCAATGATCACTGGCAGCGGGGCCGGGAGATCAGCCTGGAAAAGTATGATAAGGAATATAAAGCTGCACCTCTGATCATGAGCGAAACAACTATAGGTTCAGAGATACGTGACCCCAACCAGAAATTCATTTACCAGTACGATTTCAATAAAAACTGGACTTTCCTGGTGGAACTGATCAATGTGACCAAAGATGAGAACCCGAAGATTAGTTATCCCTCTACGGTAAGAACAGAAGGTATTGCGCCGAGCCAGTATGGAACCAAAGGATTACTGGGAGAGAAGTTTGCCGACGTGGAAGAGAAATATGATCTGTCAGGTACACCGGATGGGTTTGCAGAAAAAGATGAAGAAGGCGAGGACCTGGGCGTGGAAGAAGAAGGCGCAGCCGGTGATGAAGAAGAGGTGTGAGAAATGAACTGGGGCGATGATGTGGTGATTGACCGACGAAAATAAATGCATATTACATAATGTAATTGCCCCGATCTTTGATCGGGGTTTTTAAATTAAATAACGACTTGTCTTTACAGAACAAAAAAATAATTGTGATTGCCGGGCCTACTGCTGTGGGCAAGACGGCTGTTGCCATTGAAGTAGCGAAACATTTTCATACAGAAATTATTTCTGCAGACAGCCGCCAGTGTTTTAAAGAGTTGAATATTGGGGTGGCCAGGCCATCGGACAGCGAATTGGAAACAGTGCCACATCATTTCATCGCTTCTCATTCGATACAGGAGGAAGTGAATGCAGTGACATTTGAGCAATATGCTTTACAAAAGGTGAATCAGTTATTTGAAAAACATGATACAGTGATTATGGTGGGCGGAACAGGGTTATACATAAAAGCTTTTTGTGAAGGACTGGATGATATACCTGCTATTGACCCGGCAATACGTGAACGGATCATCAAACAATATGAAGAAAATGGATTGCCATGGCTGCAGGAGGAAGTGCGGCAAAAGGATCCTGAATTCTATAAAGCAGGGGAGATACAAAACCCGCAGCGGATGATGCGGGCATTGGAAGTGCTTGAAACAACCGGGCAGTCTGTTTTGCATTACAGAAAAGGAGAAAAAGCAAAGCGGGATTTTGCTATTATTAAAATCGGGCTGGAATTGCCAAAAGAACAAATACATCATCGCATCCATACGAGGTTGGACCAGATGATCGAAGCAGGATTGGTGAATGAAGTAAAAAGCTTATTGCCGTTTAAAAACCTGAATGCTCTTCAAACGGTTGGCTATGCTGAGATATTTAACTACCTCGACGGAACTGTTTCTTTGGAGAAGGCTATTGAAAAGATCAAAACGAATACAAGACAATACGCCAAAAGACAGATGACATGGTTCCGGAAGGACAAGGAAATAAAATGGTTCTCTCCTTTGCAGGTAAATGAGATCATTGAATGGACGGACAATAACTGATCAGAGTTTTTCCCTGATCCACGCGGCCAGTTCTTTTTTAATGGCAATGCCGATCTTTTTTCTGCCTTCGACGCTTATTAATAATTCACGGCTTACTGCATTATCACCCACTTCCAGTAATACACGGTAAGGGGCTGTGTTTATATTTTCGTCGAGGCTATAAAAACCCAGTTTGCCCGTTGCGGCACATCGGTAATCATTTCTTCCGGTCGTACTGTCTAACCATACGCCACGGTCTTCGAGGTTGGTAACTGAACTGATCGCTTTGGTCAGGCGGGCGGCCAGTTCCCGGTTCTCCGGTTCATATTTATCGCCGTAATGGATAAAGCCCCATACGGCATTGCGTTTGGTGCCGCCATTATTATGCACGGCGATGAACACGGAAGGATTTAGTTTATTCGACTCCTGTAATTCGTAAGCATAGCCGGATATTTTACCGTCTATGACAGCAGTAGTGTGTAAAATTTTGGTATTGCTTCCCGAATCTGCATGATGATAATCTGTTTTCCCAAGACTCCAGACCTTATATTCCTTAAACTTTGGTTTGGTCGCCATCGCTGATTCCACAATGGCATTGCAGGTGGCCGCTTCGCTGAAGTCTTTGCCGGTATCCGTTTGGTGGGAGGGTTGCCAGACCACGACTATTTTCTTTTTGTGCCAAGAAGAAAGATGAGTGAATGACTGGCTGGCGAGGAATATCACGACGAGCAAAAAAGCTGATGAGTGTTTCATTTTAAACCGCTTTGTATCTGCGAGAAATATCTGCAAGAGAGCATATCTGAAACCAAGATAAAAGTATTTAATAGAATATACTGATATCAATCCCCAGTTTCCCACACCCATTCCCCATACGCCATTCTCCATTCGCCTTTTCGTAACTTGCGCCCATGCAACAATACCTCGATCTGCTTCAGCATATACTGGATACTGGTGTTCATAAAAGTGACCGTACCGGTACAGGTACACAAAGCTGCTTTGGTTACCAGATGCGGTTTGACCTGCAAAAAGGTTTTCCACTGGTGACCACTAAAAAAGTGCACCTGAAAAGCATCATTTATGAATTGCTCTGGTTCCTGAAGGGAGAAACAAATATTGCTTACCTGAAAGAGCATAATGTCAGTATCTGGAATGAATGGGCGGATGACAACGGGGAACTCGGTCCAGTGTATGGTAAACAATGGCGAAGCTGGGAAGGGAAGGATGGTAAGGTTGTAGATCAGATCACGGAACTGATACAGCAGATAAAAAAGAACCCTGACAGCCGTCGCCTGATCGTGAATGCATGGAATGTGGCCGATCTGCCCGAAATGGCGTTGATGCCCTGTCATACCATGTTCCAGTTCTATGTGGCCAATGGTAAACTGAGTTGCCAGTTATACCAGCGTAGTGCTGATGTATTCCTGGGTGTTCCTTTCAATATTGCTTCTTATGCTTTGCTTACAATGATGGTCGCACAGGTCTGCGACCTGGAACCCGGTGAGTTCATTCATACGTTTGGTGATGTACACATTTACAACAATCACATGGAACAGGTAAAACTGCAACTGAGCCGAACACCTTATCCATTGCCCACCATGACGATCAATCCTGCGGTCAAAAGCATCTTAGATTTTACATTCGAGGACTTCAAGCTGGAGAATTACCAAAGCCATCCTGCGATCAAAGCGCCGGTAGCAGTGTAATCCCCGCCCCCTGAGGGGGAACTTAGATAGTATAATCATTCTTATAGTTTGAATGACTAAGGGAGCAAGGAACATACTTGCAGCCATGAAAGTTATATCCTTACATTTGCCGTAAATGAAGTTTTCAATAACTCCCCTTTAGGGGCAAAGGAAAATTTCTTCTTTAAAGAATAACTATGGGGGTTTCCATTTCTCTCGTCGTCGCTGCAGCCAAAAACAATGTTATCGGTAAAGACAACCAGTTACTCTGGCGATTGCCGGAGGATATGAAGTTTTTCAAGAACGTGACCTGGGGTATGCCTGTAGTGATGGGAAGAAAGACGTTCGAGTCTTTAGGGAAACCGCTTCCGGGAAGAAAGAATATTATCATTACCCGGCAAAACGGCTGGAATGTGGAAGGAACAATACCGGTAAAGAGCCTGGATGATGCGGTATTTCTCGTAAAAAATATGGATGTAAAGGAAATGATGGTGATCGGCGGGGGAGAGATCTATAACATGGCCTTTGCCAAAGCCAAAAGAATTTACCTGACCCGTGTGGATGCTGAGCCGGAAGGAGACACCTGGTTCCCTGAAATAAATCCCGGGGAATGGAAACTGGTCAGCCAGAAAGACCATGAAGCAGATGAGAAACATAAGTATGCTTATTCATTCCAGGTATGGGAGCGAATACTCAAATAATAAATACGTAATGTAAGATATCCAATGTAAAAAAGAGGCAATGGCCTGTACCTGATTTTATATTTTACATTTAATATTCTCCATTTTACATTTACTCCGTGTACAATCATTTTACTTTAGCGCTGAAATATCTTCACTACTATCTCACTGCGGCCAATGGCAAAGGGCACGGCATGCATTCACCGTTTGTTTTTGATTTCATCACAAAGGTGATGAATGATACGACCCTTTATCCGGATTATGGAAAAGTGGAAGAACTGCGGCGCCAGTTATTGCGGGATAATATCTTGCTTGATATCGTGGACATGGGGGCGGGATCGGGTGTATCAAAGACCACCCGGAGATCAGTTGCTTCTATTGCGAAGAGTGCAGCCAAGCCCCAGAAATTCGGACAGTTACTGTATCGCCTGGTAAAGTATTACCAGCCAGGAACGATCATAGAGCTTGGTTCATCACTCGGTATCACGACTTCTTATTTATCACTTGCCAAACCCGATGCAAAGCTGATAACAATGGAAGGGGCCGGTGCTGTGGCGGCTGCTGCCCGGAAGAATTTTTCCCAACTGCGGTTAACGAATATCACTTTAACGGAAGGCAATTTTGATGAAACCCTTCAGCCGGTTCTGGATTCACTTTCATCCGTTGACTTTTGTTTTATTGATGGTAATCACCGGCAGGAACCGACAGAAAGATATTTCCGGCAGTTATTACCTAAACTCAGCAACGATTCCATAGTAATTTTTGATGATATACATTGGAGCCACGAAATGGAACAGGCATGGGAGAGCATTCAACGGCATGAAGCTGTAAGATGCACTGTTGACCTTTTCTTTATCGGCATTGTTTTCTTCCGGCAGGAGTTTAAAGAAAAGCGGCATTTCAAAATACGATTTTAAGTATCCCACAGCGGGCTGTGTTGCAGCTTTGGGCCTTTGCGGAGAATTGCTCAGCCGGGAACAAAAAAATCAATATCTTTCGCACGGAAATCTGAAGTCTTAAATCGCAAACCAGCTCACTGAATGACTATAGGCCTTCTCAAAGAACCCGCCCATGAAACTAGAGTATCGCTGCTGGCAGAAGCGGTTGCTACACTGACGAAAAAAGGGATCACAGTTTTGGTGGAAAACAATGCAGGTGACAGATCGTTCTGCAGCAATGCGGATTACGATAAAGCCGGTGCACAGGTAAAAGATAGAAATGAAGTGCTGCATACCTCCGATATTCTTTTAAGTATTCATCAGCCTTTACAATCTTCTATAGCTGCATTAGAGTCTAAGATACTGATCGGTGTTTTCCAGCCATTATACAATGCAGGTATCATGCACCAGTGGGCTAACCAGGGCATTACTACCTTCTCTCTCGATATGCTGCCCCGCACCACCCGTGCCCAGGCAATGGATGTTTTAAGTTCACAGGCAAATATTGCAGGTTATAAAGCGGTGTTGACCGCTGCTAATTTATATGCCCGTTATTTCCCGATGTTCATGACGGCTGCAGGAAGTATTGCTCCTGCAAAAGTGCTGATCCTCGGCGCCGGTGTAGCCGGATTACAGGCTATTGCCACAGCCAGAAGAATGGGTGCCGTGGTGGAAGTGTTCGATACACGTCCGGCTGTGAAAGAGGAGGTGATGAGTCTTGGCGCCAAATTCGTGGAAGTGGATGGCGCTGCCGATGCCAGCAAAGCAGGGGGCTACGCGGTGGAGCAAACGGAAGAATACAAACAAAAACAGCAAAAGCGCATTGCTGAAAGTATTGCGAAAGCGGATATTGTCATCACCACCGCACAGATACCCGGTAAAAAAGCGCCGATATTGATCACCGGGGAAATGATCAAACCAATGCGTAGCGGATCAGTGATCATAGATATTGCAGCAGCTACAGGCGGTAATACTCCCTTCACAAAAAACAATGAAACGGTGGTATATAATGGCGTAAGCATAGTAGGTAACTCTAATTTGCCCGCTACCATGCCATCCGATGCCAGTAAACTGTACGGGAAGAATGTGTTGAATTTTTTACAGCTGATCATTACGAAAGAAGGTCAGATCAACCTGAACTGGGAAGATGACCTTGTGAAGGGTTGCTGTATCACGTACAATAAAGAAGTAATGCATGAAAGGGTGAAGCCACTGGCTTTGCCATAAAATAATTATAGTATGGAATCATTTCTTAACTGGATAACGGCCAATCAACAGATTATTTACATTGTGATCCTGATGATTTTTGTTGGTATAGAGGTGATCGGTCATGTGCCGAGTGTATTGCATACGCC
>JAEUVK010000211.1 GCA_016787135.1 Chitinophagaceae bacterium
AGTTCTCAATTTTATGGTTTTTAAATCGCTTAAAATCAGGCAATAAAAAAGACTTGTCAAAGTCTTATGCAATCATAAGATTCGCAAGTCTTGTCAAATCCGGTATAAAGTGGTTCGAGAATTGTACAGTTGGGGGCACAAAGGCCCTGATATTTCATCAGGGCCTTTGTATTTATTTATATGTCTCTTTGTACTACATCACCTTTCTCTGGCATTTTAATAAGCCTTTCTTGTTTAAAAATATTTGAGTACCTGAGAAACACGCATCCTTCCCATGCCCTTTCAGGCCTTTTACCTGCCCGCTCATCGGACTATCTGCAGACAGGCAAAGGATTTACTGCAATCACTATGGCAATGGCAGGTTTGTGGGTAGTTTCAGGCATTGAAAAAAATTGCCGTATATAATATCAAGGGCGGCGTGGGCAAAACGACTACATCTGTCAACCTCGCCTGCTATCTTGCCAAAAGTGGTCTCAGTGTTTTGCTCTGGGATCTTGATCCGCAAGGCGGCAGCAGTTTCTTCTTCAGTAAACAAAATCACAATATCAATACACATAGTCGCCTGTTCGACCGCTATATCACCATCTATGATGTGATCCATGCGACCAACAGCTACCAGATAGATGTGATCAGTAACGACCCGCTGTTCTCCGACCAGTTCATCACTCATGCCTCGCGGATGACAACCGTTAATTTTTCCAATAATGAATTGGTGAAGATCACCCTCGCCGAAGTGGAAGATGATTACGATGTATGCATCCTCGATTGCTCACCAGGTCGCTTTATGCTTCATGATAATGTATTCAATGCGGCCGACCTGCTGCTGATACCCAACCTGCCGGCGCCGCTCTCCATTTATTGTAATAACATGCTGATGGATTCCCTGCAGGAAGACAAGGACATGGCGAAAAAAGTACTCAGCTTTTACAATATGGTACAAGTGCATAAGACCCTCCATAAACAATACCTTGACAACCGGAAAGACGCCTCGTGGATGCTGAACAACTATATTCCTTTCTATACAGATATAGAACTGATCACGTTGACCAAAGAATCCCTTTTTCACCAGCCGAAAGAATGTAAGGCGCATAGTTACTACCAAACCTTATGGCAGGAGATATGCGAACGGATGCAATGGCAGTTTGCCGATCAGAAAGCGATCGTGGTGGATATGGAACAGGAATCCCCTATCACTCCCTCATTATCGCCTGCTGAAATTGAAATACCGTTAGGAAAAACACTGAACGGATAAAAGATCAGTTCCCTGAAGAACTGACCTTTCAGCTTTGCATCGTTGCCCCTTTGCTTTATGGGTTCTTTTTAGTGAACCTGTAAACTGCTGTATATTCAACATTCACTGTCTCATTAGCATTGACAGGCAAAGTAGCCGGCGCTTTTCCGCCCTTTGTCGCTATGCGTTGTATATACGACACATTCGCAAAAATGCCTGTTGGTGTTTTGCCGTTCTTAGGCATCAGCAATAACCAGTCGATACTGTTCACATCCGGGCTGACAGCTGTCTTTGCAGGACTGAAATGCTGTCCATAAATAGAATCCATCGCTGATAATTGCCATGTCGGTCCCGCAGAATGAGAGCCCGCTTTTTTATTCGTTGCATCATACAGATCAGCTTGCGGCGCCACAAATACCCATTCGTATGTGGCCGGGTTACTGCCTGCCTTTACCTGCGCTTTATACTTCTGCACGCCTACCGCATAGTATGTCGCCACTCTTGTATTGCCGGCGGGTGGGTTGTCAGGTACCGTAACTGCGGCCGGTATCGCCAGCTTTTCACTTTCGGCGATATGATGTGCCGGTGTATCCGTATTGTTGTCCTTGTCCTTTTCACAGGAGGCGACGATCGTCAGTAAAAAAGGGAATAGCCAGAGTTTACCGTAATGGTTTTGTTGTTGTGTCATTTTAGTAAGGTTTAATGAGGCCGCAAGATAGACAGGACAAAAAACGCTGAATACCGGTATTTGCAACCGGCTGCTGTTTTCTTCCCTCCGGCCCCATTACGTCTGAACAAGATCAAAAGATAATCTTCAAGAGGTTACCTTTATGCTTTTACGATGACCGATACAGTGACCATACAAAAGCCGCCATTTACTATTCATTTCCGTCCCGGAACAGCTGATGAAGAAGTGCTGAAGGAAAGTTTTGAAAAGGATATTTTCTTTCCGGGAATACCGGAGTACAAAATATTGCCTGGGCATATCATCATTGATATCGGCGCTCATATCGGTTGTTTTTCTTTACTGGCGGCGGATAAAGTGCCGCAGGGAAAAGTGTACTCTTTTGAACCCGCTGCTGAAACCTATGCAGTACTGGAACAAAACATAAGATCGAATAATCTCTCCAATACCAAAGCATTCCGGGTTGCTATGGCAGCTGAAAATGGCAAAACACTGCTATATCATGATCTTGCTACCGGCAACTGGGGGCATTCTATCACCAAAAAATTATCCGGTGAAACAGAAGAAGTGAATTGTATAACCCTGGAAAACCTATTTATATCGGAAAAAATAGAACAGGCCGATCTTATCAAATTCAATTGCGAAGGCGCCGAGTTCAGTATACTATTATATACCCCTGCAACTGTATTGCGCAGGATAAGATGCATGCTCGTGCTCTATCACGGTTTCCTCGAAGAGACGATTTCAACGAAACAGGTAGCTAATCATTTGACAAAAGCCGGTTTTCATATTCATTACCGGTATAAAAACAAAGCAGACAACAGCGGATGGATGATCGCATACCGGGCAGGCTTTTTTGAAAACTTACTTATAAACTACAGAACATTGCCGCTGAGAACAGCGCTTTTAATAAAAGAAATGAAACGGAAATTCAAAAGAGCAAAACAGATCATCTTTTACAAAGGCTGATCGGGCGCTGGTTTCCTGATCCAACTAAGTGCTCCTGACTCATGTATCCCAACTCTTCTCTCACTTTCCCCATCCCCATTTCAAAAACTCCGGCATGGCCCGGCCCCAGGTAGGCACATCGTGCTTACCATCCGGGAATTCCAGGTAATGAATATCATTATCCCGGTCATATCCTTTTGCTACCAGCTCCCTGATCAGGTCAAGCGTATCATCAATGGAGTCTATGATATTATTATTATTACGGTCCATCACCTCATCCATATTGCCGCACTGGAAAAAAAATTTTAATCCTTCGTGATAGTAACCGTGCCGTATCCGCTGGTGCATGATGCGGTGTTTATTGTCATCATACTCTTCTTCCGTCTGGTCAATACTACGCCACCACAAAGAACCAGAGAATACACCCGCTTTGGTGAATTCTTTGGGATGGTTCCAGACAATATCCAGCGCCATTAAACCGCCAAGCGAAAAACCGGCAAAAGCCATTTCCCTGAAGGAATGAAGCGCATAGGTCCTTTTGATATAAGGAATGAGTTCTTTCCGGACAAAAGAGGTGTAGAGGTCAGCTTTATCGCCCCTGTCGAGATAATCAGGATGACCAGCTACCCCATACTCTCTTTTCCTGTCTTTACTGCAATGGATCGCCACGCATAACAACGGGTGGATCGAATCTTCTTCCTGGTATAGCCTGGATAATATTCCTTCCAGTCCGAGTTTCTCCATATCCTGGCCATCATTGATCAGCAGCAGGCTCATCTGCGAAGGGTCTGCCACATTCTTTGGCAGGAAAAAATCAACTTTTACCTCCCGGTGTAAGTGTTCAGATATAAGGACGGTATTTTCTACCAGAATACCGGATACATTGACCGATTGCATGGTCTCAAAAATAAGGATTTAGGCCCTATTTACTGATGAGCCTGCAGGCAATAGTTAATTTGTTTATATGGCCCTTAAAAAATAAATTTGATACAGCCGCTTTCGTAGCCCGGCGGATCATCATCATTAAAATACTGTTTATGAAAAAAATCGGAATCCTGCACGGAAAGGAACGCTCTTTTCCCGAAGCGTTTGTAGCCAGAGTCAACAGCAAGAACATACCCGGCATCATGGCCGAGCCGGTACGAATAGATAAAGCCATGCAGGGGGAACCCAGCGGGTATGCCGTCATCATTGACCGCATATCGCAGGATGTCCCTTTTTACCGCACCTGGCTGAAGAATGCAGCACTGACCGGTACCGCTGTTATCAATAACCCTTTCTGGTGGAGCGCTGATGACAAATATTTCAATAATTGCCTGATGACGAAAGTAGGGGTGCCTGTTCCCAAAACAGCGATCATTCCTTCCCGCGACCTGCCACATGATACAACAGCCGATTCATTCAGCAACCTCGCCTACCCGCTCGACTGGGACGGCATCTTCAACTATGTAGGTTTCCCGGCTTATATGAAACCCTTTGAAGGGGGCGGCTGGAAACATGTATATAAACTGAATAATGCAGATGAATTCTTCCAGAAACATAGCGAGACCGGGCAACTGGTAATGCTGCTGCAGGAAGAGATCATCTTTGAAGAATACTATCGCTGCTATTGCATCGGCGGCAAGTATGTACGCATCATGTCGTACGAACCGCGCAACCCGCATCACCTGCGTTATGTGGCCGATTTCAAACCCACACCGGAGAAACTGCAACTGATGACCGACATCGTGCTTGCTATCAATAAGTACCTGGGATATGATTTCAATACAGTTGAGTTAGCCTTAAGAGATGGTGTACCGTATGCCATCGATTTCTGCAACCCTGCCCCTGACGCAGATGTGCATAGTGTAGGCCAGGAGAATTTTGAATGGGTGGTGGAAACAGCCGCCAACTTCGCTATTGAAAAAGCCATGAACAGCAACGGCGGTGATAACCTGACCTGGGGCGAATATGTAAGAAGAGGATCAAATAAATTGCAATTGGTATAACGTTTAAAAGTTCAGAAGGTTCCAATAGCTCCAAAGGTTACGGAGATTTACGCTAATCTTTTAAACCCATTGAACTTCCGGAACCTTTGAAACTAAAATATGTTCACTGTTTACGATACAGATAAAGATGTTTACACCCAGGTGGAGGAGCCTGATCCTTCACTTAACTACACCTATGCCGATTACCTGAAATGGAATTTTGAGGAAAGGCTGGAGCTTTTCCGGGGTAAGATATTCCGTTTGTCAGCCTCGAATACGAGGCACCAGGCCACTGCAGGTCATCTCTTTCTTGCAATAGGTAACTTTCTGAAAAGACAAAAATGCAAGCCATTCATCGCTCCGTTTGACGTAAGGCTACCGGTAAGGAATAGCAAAAAAGACAATGAAGTGACTACTGTAGTGCAACCGGACATTTGTGTGGTATGCGATGAATCCAAAATAGATTCCCGTGGTTGTTGCGGTGCACCTGATCTTGTGATCGAAATACTTTCTCCCGGCAATACCAAAAAGGAAGTAAAACTTAAATACGGACTGTATGAAGAAGCCGGGGTAAAAGAATACTGGATGGTTTACCCCGAAGAAGAAAATGTTGTGGTATTTACCCTGAATGACACCAGCAAATATGACCCGGCCATTTTTTATGCCGGCGATGACATAGTTTATTCCAAAATAATCCCGGGACTTGCTGTAAGCCTGGCTGATATTTTTACCAAATAAGCATTATGAACCTTAATTACAAGAGCTTTACTCTCGGCGTGGAAGAAGAATACATGGTACTTGACCCGAAGACCCATGAACTCAAAAGCCATGAACAGAAGATCGTACACGAAGGACAAAAAGTGATCAAAGACAAAGTAAAGGCAGAGATGCACCAGGCCGTGGTGGAAGTAGGCACGGATATCTGCCAGGACATAGATGAAGCTTTCACCGATGTCAGCACCCTGCGTAAAACGATATCCGATATCGCAGGCAGCCTTGGTTTTGCAATGGGCGCCTCCGGCACACATCCCTTCAGTCACTGGGAAAGCCAGCTGATCACCGACCATATACGCTATAATGAAATAGTGAATGAACTGCAGGAAGCCGCCCGCAGCAACCTGATCTTTGGCCTGCATGTGCACGTAGGCATGGAAAGCCGTGAAATGGCCAATCATATTGCCAACTCGACAAGGTATTTCCTGCCGCATGTGTTTGCCCTCAGCACCAACTCCCCTTTCTGGGAAGGAAGATCTACCGGCTATAAATCGTTCCGCACAAAAGTGTTCGACAAATTTCCCCGCACCGGCATACCCGATAGTTTTGAAAGCATAGAAGCATATGATAACTACGTCAAGCTGCTGATCAAAACGAATTGTATTGACAATGCAAAAAAGATCTGGTGGGACCTGCGGGTGCATCCTTTCTTTAATACCGTGGAGTTCCGCATCTGCGATGTACCGATGACGGTAGATGAAACCATCACGATTGCAGCCTTGTTCCAGGCAATCTGTGCAAGGATATACATGCTGCGTTCGAAGAATCTCAACTTCATTCAATACTCCCGTGCCCTCATCAACGAGAATAAATGGAGGGCCAGCCGCTATGGAGTAGATGGGCGACTGATAGATTTTGGCAAAGAAGAAGAGGTGAATACCCGTGCTCTGATCTACGAACTGCTGGAATTCCTTGATCCCGTTCTCGACCATCTCGGCAGCCGCCACCGGGTAGCGTATGTGCATAAGATATTAGAGAACGGCACCGGCGCCGACCGGCAATTAGCCGTATTTGAAAAAACAAAGAACCTGGCAACGGTAGCAGAGTATATTCATAGCCAGTATCTGGCGGGGGTGTGAATGCAACAAATAATATATCTGCCCGTTTACATTAAAGAAATCATCGGCAAATAAATGAAATCAATCTTTCAGATTTTGATCATAGGAAAAGTCTTTGTCATTTCGATAGCACCCGCTTTTGCTTTTTTCGTTAGTTGTAATTCAATTAATCGGTCAGTAGATAAACCAATTGAAAAAAAATGGAGTGATCTGCCAGAAGTTGTTTCTGTTGACAATCTTACACAAACAGAATTTGTTCCGACGCTGGAAAATGAATTCCCCCAAAACAAAAACATCATCTATGCCCCGGCATTTTTGTATGCATGGGACACTTTGAGAACGCTTTTTAGTTTCCCAATAACGATCAGTGACTCCAATACGGCTGACTTTACATACTTAAACAATTCAAACACATATTATAACTCCCTTAATAGAGACGAATATCATGTAAATTGTTACCTGGATAACGGAGTGATAACCGCTGAAGCCTATTTTAACAAAACCCTTCCATTTTCTACTCCACTTCAAAAAGCGGATGCAACAATTCTTTTTAACAAAGAAAAAGTTGCTTGTTTTGGAATGTATGACTTTGACCACGAAATCACCAGGTTTACGAAAATACTTTATTATGAAAACGATGACAGGTTTATCATTGAATTGATACCACAAGACACGTTACATCAGATTATACTTGCTATGGGAATACCGGACGTAAAAAGCCTTATTGAAGCGGTAGGATTTATTAAACAAGAAATAGCAGTTGGAGAAAAAGAAAGGAAAACTTTCTCAAATGCCTGGAAATATTCATTTAATAATTCTGACATCTTATCCATTCCGTCAATCCGTTTTAATATTGGAGCACATTATAAAAATCTGGAAGGGCAAACATTTTCAGTGAATGGCCAGAAATATTTGTTTCTGACGGCTTATCAAAGGACAGCTTTGATTCTTAACGAAAACGGGGCAGTTGTGGAAAGTTTTGCTAGAGCAGCGGCTGATACGGCTATGACAGAAAAACCCCAGCCCAAAAAATTGATCTTTGACAAAACATTTTTCATATTGATCAAAAGAGTTGACAGAACAAATCCATATTTTGTTATGAAAGTTGACAACACTGAGTTACTCATAAAAGAAAAAGAGACGATAGAGTAACGTCCTGATCATTAAATTAACTAAGGTTAAACTTTTTTATTTGCCCTCCCCCGCCCAACTCAAACGCACCCTTACCCCGCTGATGCTCTGGGGCCTTGGCGTGGGTTATGTTATCTCCGGCATGTATTTCGGCTGGAATCTCGGGCTGGAAAAAGGCGGAACAATGGGACTCGCCATCGCCACTTTCTTTATCATCATTCTTTACGTCACATTCACATTCAGCTATACCGAACTGGCCTGCGCCATACCCAAAGCCGGCGGTGGGTTTGATTATGCCAACCGGGCATTGGGAAAGAACTGGGGATTCATTGCCGGTATGGCGCAGAATATCGAATTTATCTTTGCCCCGCCGGCCATTGCCTTTGCCATCGGAGCGTATTTCAATTTGTTCTTCCCGCAGATACCGGTGCTGGCCATTGCGGTTGTTTGTTACATCGCATTCACTGCCCTCAACATCTATGGCGTCAAAGCGGCCGCTACATTCGAACTGGTCATCACTATTCTTGCTGTCGGTGAACTGTTGTTGTTTGCCGGCGTCACGCTGCCACATTTTGAAATAAAAAATCTTACACAAAATGCTTTCCCGCATGGATGGGAAGGTGCTTTTGCTGCTACCCCATTTGCCATCTGGTTCTTTCTCGCTATCGAAGGTGTGGCAAATGTTGCCGAAGAAGCGATCAACCCGAGAAGAACAATGTTGCTGGGTTTTGGTTCGGCTATTGCCACCCTGGTTATCCTTTGCATCCTCACATTCGGCAGCTCTGTAGGTGTGGCCGGCTGGGAAGCGATCGTGTATAAACCCGATGGCACGACCTCCGATTCACCCTTGCCGCTGGCGCTTGGCCATGTGGTGGGCAGCAACAATGTACTTTATCATCTACTCATCACTGTAGGGTTGTTTGGACTGGTGGCCTCCTTTCATGGTATCATCCTCGCGGCCGGAAGATCGAGTTTTGAATTTGGCCGGGTGAGATTCGCCCCGGCGTTTCTG
>JAEUVK010000212.1 GCA_016787135.1 Chitinophagaceae bacterium
AAATAAAGAACCCGACGAACCAGGCATAGTTATACAGATTAGATATCCATACAGGCACAGCATCTGCAGCAATCACTTTGATCGTAAGCAGAAAACCCGGAACGTTGGGCAAAATACCCGCCAGCAGGGCAATGATGGCATACTTATTATACCCGTTCGAAAAAGCATATCGTCCTTTATGGCTGTACAGTTCATCCACATTGAGTGTTTGCTTACGGATAAAATAATAATCTGCGATCATGATACCACCGACCGGGCCAAGCAAACTGGAATAACCCACCAGCCAGGTAAAAATATATCCACTGGGATCGGCGACCAATTTCCAGGGAAAGATCAGAACGCCAATGATACCGGTGATATATCCACCCATCCGGAAATCAATTTTCTTTGGAGAGAGATGGGAGAAATCATTCGCAGGGCTGACAATGTTCGCAGCAATATTGGTAGCGAGAGTGGAAATAGCCACAGCGATCATCGCAAAGCTGACCATCATTTTATTTTCAAATTTGCCGGCCAGTTGAACCGGGTCCCAGATCGTACTGCCAAAAACTATTACAGTAGCGGAAGTAACCACCACACCGATAAAAGCAAATAAGGTCATGGAAGGAGGGAGACCGATGATCTGTCCCTGTATCTGTGCTTTCTGGCTTTTGGCATAACGGGTAAAATCGGGGATGTTCAATGATAGCGTTGCCCAGAAACCCACCATACCTGTCAATGCCGGAAAAAAGTAATTCCAGAATGCGGCGCCTGAAAGTCTGGAAGGTTGTTCCAAAATAGGTCCTAACCCGTTGGCGGCACTGATAGCCCAGAACAGCAATGCCAATGCAGCAACAGGAAGAAAGATCGCTTTGAACACTAACAGCTTCCTGATACTTTCCACGCCGAGATACACAATGAACATGTTCAGGAACCAGAAGGCAAGAAAACAGAGAAAGGGAACAGCGCCGGGAAATAAGGTGGTCGTGGATATTTCAGGTAATGACGGCGACCATACCCTTATCATATAATAGATAGCTGTGCCACCGATCCATGTTTGAATGCCGAACCAGCCGCAGGCAACAATAGCTCTCAGTATTGCCGGTATATTGGCTCCTTTTGTTCCAAAACTTGCTCTCGCAAATACAGGGAAGGGTATTCCGTATTTGGCGCCAGCATGTCCATTCAATATCATCGGAATGAGAACGATCGTGTTTCCAAGAAAGATAGTGAGTATGGCCTGCCACCAGTTCATACCCCCACCGATCAGTGAACTGGCCAGCATATAGGTCGGAATGCACAGGCTCATGCTGATCCATAAGGCCGCATAGTTCCAGGTTCCCCATTTCCGTCTTGAAGCAGGAATAGGAGCGAGGTCTTCGTTGATAAGACCCCCATCCCCTAAAGGAGGCGTACCAGAATCGTCAAATATTGACTGTTCTTTGTTCATTGAATCGATTTGGAAATGGATTGATTTGGAAATTTGGCGATGTTCGTGAACCGCTCATTTCCAAATCTCCAAATTGATAAATCATTTTACATGTTCATCAGCTATTGAAATCGCCTCACTGATGATCGCCAGTCCTTCATCTACCTGTTCTTTGGTCACGATCAGCGGCGGTGCAATAAAGATGTAACTCCAGCGTACAAAGGTGTACATGCCCAGTTCTTTGATCTTTGCGGCCACTTTATTCATTACCGCCATCTCATCCGGTTTGGCATTGAAAGGCGCCATCGGTTCTTTGGTCTTACGGTTCTTCACTAATTCGATACAGCCTAACAAACCCGTATTCCTGAAATCGCCGATAGACGGATGTTTTTGTTTTAATTTCTCCACCTGTTCTTCTACATATTTGCCCATCGCCGCTGCATTGGCAATTAAATTCTCATCTTCATAGATATGCAGCATTTCCAGGGCGGCCGCACAACTAACAGGGTGAGCAGAGTAGGTGAGTCCCAGCGCCAATACCGTATCATCATATTTGGCAGCGATCTTATCAGACACCATCAAACAGCCAAATGGCAGGTAACCTGATGTAAGCCCCTTTGCCATACAGATCATGTCAGGAATGATACCGTGATTTTCGAAACCAAACCATCTGCCCGTTCTGCCAAAACCACTCATTACTTCATCCATGATCAGTAAAATGCCGTGCTTGTTACATAGTTCTCTTACAGCTTTTAAATAACCTACAGGATATTTCAGGCAGCCGGATGAGCCGGATTCTCCTTCCAGCAATATCGCGGCAATATTTCCCGGTCCTTCATAAGCGATCATTCTTTCTAATGAGGCCACCGATTCTTTCAGCAGGTTCTCTTCCCCATATTCCCAGCGGTATAGATAGGGAAGATCGAAATGCACAAAGTTGGGCGCCTGCTGTGCATCTACAGGTATACGCCGCGGATCGCCGCTGGCAGAAATAGCGCCGATAGAAGCACCATGATAGGACTGGTAGCGGGTCAGTATCTTATGGCGACCGGTGTATAACCTGGCGAGTTTGATACCATTTTCAATTGAGGTGGCACCGCAAAGAGTAAAGAAAGCTTTGTTCAGGTCGCCGGGGCATATCTCTGATAATTTCTTACCCAGTTCACCACGTACCCTGGTCACACAGGACGGCGTTACATAACTTACTTCCTGCATTTGCCTGACCACGGCTTCCGTCACCCGCTGGTTGCCGTGACCAATGTTCACATTCATCAGTCCCGACGAAAAATCAATATAGCGTTTGCCGTCATAATCGTAGAGGTAAACACCTTCGCCATACTTTACAGCAATGGGATTGGTGCCTTTTTGTTTGCTCCAGGAGAAGAGGGTGTAATCCTGGTTATTCTGGATGATTTCCTGGGCTTCGGAGATTGCTTTTGTTTGTGACATTTTTAGTTAATTATGAATTATGAGTTGAGAGTTATGAATCGAACAGAAAAATTCATAACTCATAATTCTGAATTTTACATATTAGCTTATTAAGCCAGTTTAAAACCGATCCTTTTTCTTTCTTCCCATTTCCGCTGACCTGCTTTTTCATCCAATAAGTTTTCCAAAGCATCGTAGATCTGGCTCAGTTGTGCGTCATGTTCGCCAAGCCTTTCCTTTATTTCTTTCAGCTGTGTTCGTATATCATTTTCCTGCAACAGGATTCTCCTGATCTCAACAAATGCCCGCATAATGGCAATGTTCATGGCTATGGCCTTATCAGAGTTGAGGATACCGCTTAGCATGGCAACACCTTGTTCGGTAAAGGCGTAGGGTAGGTATTTTATATTGCTTCCTCTGCCAGTGTTCAAGGTCACAATTTGTGACCTTGAAGATTTACCCTCTTCTGAGGTTTCAACCTGAAACCTCAATTCTTCAAACTCCTCTTTGGTAAGTTGAAACATGAAATCTCCGGGAAACCGCTTACTATTTCTTTTCACTGCCTGGTTAAGAACCTTAACTTCAATTTCATACAGGGCCGCCAAATCTCTGTCAAGCATAACTCTTTCACCCCTGATTTCATAAATTCTGTTTTGGATACTTTTGATAATTTTCATGTCAAGGCTTTTACTGAGAAAAATTTAGCTCATCCAGTTGATCCCTGCCTCCGGGTTCCATTTGGTCGTGCTTTTCTTCAGTTTCGTCCAGAATTCAATAGAACTTTTGCCGGTGATATCACCCACGCCAAACTTGCTTTCATTCCATCCGCCAAAGGAGAAGGGTTCTCTTGGCACCGGCACCCCTACATTCACACCGATCATACCGGCGCTGGCACGGTCAATAATGTAACGGGCCATACCTCCATTTTGGGTAAACACGGAAGCTGCATTGCCATAAGGGTTGGCATTTTCAATGGCCAGGGCTTCATCCACCGTTTTTGTCCGCATAATGGAAATAACGGGGCCGAATATTTCCTCTTTGGCAACAGACATATCAGGCTTTACATAATCTATTACGGTAGGGCCGACATAAGTACCGTTCTCTTTCCCTTTTACTTTTGTATTGCGCCCATCCACCAATACTTTGGCGCCCTGTTTTTCTGCTTCAGTAATATAACCTTCAATTCTTTCTTTGGATTCTTTGCTGATCACTGCCCCGAGATTCTCCCCGGGAACGATCTTTTTGGCTTCCTCGCATATCTTTTCAATAATATGGTCCACGTTACCCACACCCACCATAGCTGAAGCAGCCATACAACGCTGGCCGGCGCATCCGCTCATAGATGCTGCCACGTTCTGTGCGGTCATACCGGGGATCGCATCCGGCAATACCATCAGGTGATTTTTGGCCCCGCCCAATGCCAGGCAACGTTTATAATTAGCAGTGGCCCGCTGGTAAACGATCTTCGCCACTTTAGTAGAACCGACAAAGGATACCGCTTCAATACCGGGATGATCGCAAATAGCATTGACGATCTCACTGTCGCCATGCACGATATTGAATACGCCATCCGGCAGACCGGCTTCTTTTAGTAATTGCGCCAGACGGCCACAGCTCAGCGGCACTTTTTCCGAAGGTTTTATGATCATGCAGTTTCCCAAAGCAATCGCATTAGGTATGGTCCAGTTGGGTACCATACTCGGGAAATTGAAGGGAACGATAGAAGCCACAACACCCAATGCCACATGCTCCGTTCTGCATTCAACGCCTTTGCTTACCTCCAGTACTTCACCGGTCACCAACTGCGGCAGGGAAGTAGCGAACTCGGTCAGTTCGATACTTTTTTCGATCTCTGCTACTGCTTCACTGTAAGTCTTGCCATTTTCTTCCTGTACCAGTTCAGCCAGTTCCTTCAGGTTCTTTTCTAACAAAAACTTATAACGAAAGAATACCTGTACTCTTTCTTTGATAGGAGTGCGGCTCCAGGCCGGGAAAGCTGCTTTGGCTGCTTTTACCGCACTATCGAGATCTTTGGCAGTTGACATCGGCACATCGGATAAATGATTGCCGTCAATAGGCGAGATCACAGAAAGGCGTCTGTCAGAGGAAGTATCAACAAAAGCGCCGTTGATATAATTTTGGGTTGCAGGGTATTTCATAGCTTTTTTATTATCCTGTAAAAGAAATTCAGGCATCAACTATAAATATAAATAAATTAGGCAGCTTTACAAGCTAAACCCCGGCGATTTTATGACT
>JAEUVK010000219.1 GCA_016787135.1 Chitinophagaceae bacterium
AAGGTCAATACAGCCGTCCTTGATGAACTGATCGAACTTTCTCTTACAGCTAAAGTGGATTACTTCCTGGTAGGCGGCAGCTTAGTTATCTCCAACCACCTTGACCATTGCGTGCAACACATCAAAAAGCACTGCGATATACCAGTTATCCTTTTTCCCGGCAGTCCTTCGCAGATCAGTAAATATGCAGATGCTTTACTTTATCTCTCATTGATCTCGGGCCGTAATCCTGAATTGCTGATCGGACAGCATGTGGTTTCCGCTCCTTTTGTGAAGCAAAGCGGGCTGGAGATCATGCCGACAGGTTATATAGTAGTAGATGGCGGCGCCCCCACTACCGTTTCGTATATCAGCAATGCGGTTCCTGTTCCGGCTGATAAGAATGAGATCGCCATGTGTACGGCGATGGCGGGAGAAATGCTGGGCATGAAATTAATTTACATGGATGCGGGCAGCGGCGCCAAACGACCGATCACCGAAGGCATGATCAAAGCCGTTGCTGAAAAAATAGAGGTTCCCCTGATCATCGGCGGGGGTATCATTCATCCTGAAAAAGCGTATCTCAATTGCAAATCGGGCGCTGATATGATCGTGGTAGGCAATGCCATCGAAAAAGATGCGTCACTGATCAAAGAGATGAGTGATGCGGTGCATTCAGTTCCTGTAAAAGTTTAACGCAGTTCCTCCGTATTCACCCTCGACGGTGTATCCTTCCCCGCCACAATGCTTCTTGCACTGAGTGCGATGGATTTAATGATCATCGCCATATTCTCCATATCGAGCGTCTCCACATGATCGGATACCTTATGATAATTAGGTTCGCTATCCATCTTGGAAGTGGAGATCGTGTGAGCAGGTACACCTAATCTCGCCAAAGTTGCATTATCTGAACGATAGAATAACTGCTGATCAGGATACGGGTCGGGATAAAAAGTAAACCCGGTGCCTGTTAAATTCTTCTCTAATATCTTTCCCATATCTGTTTTATCGTACCCGGTAATATAGGCTGAATTCTTTCCCCATTTGCTTTCGGTACCGATCATTTCGATATTGAACATGGCCATCACTTTGGCCGGATCAAACTGGCGGGAAAAATATTGTGCCCCGAAACCACCCGACTCCTCTGCTGTGAAAGCAGCGAACACGATCGTCCTTTCATTATTACCCAGCGCCTTAAAATATTTAGCGAGCATAATGACAGCCGTGGTGCCTGCCGCATCATCATTCGCTCCGTTGAAGATCGAATCGCCATTTACAGCCTTGCCTGTACCGATATGATCATAATGACCGGAGAAGATCACATATTCTTCCTTTTTGCTTTTGCCCGGCAAAATACCTACCACATTGGCCAGTTTCTGCTCTGTTATGTCATGTTTCGCCTCAATGGTGAATGTCTTCGGATCGGCGGTCGTCATGACAAACACCACGCTATTATCCGATTTGAACAATCCACGCCTGAAAGCTGATAGTCTTGTAAAGTTTTTGGCAAAACTTGTATCCACAAACACGAGATAGTTTTTACCGGCCTGCACAAACTTTTGTGCTTCCCGGAAAATATTTTTACCAGCCCCGATGGTTGCGGTTTCATATCCTGACTTTTCCGTCACAACCAATTCAGGCTTGCAGGTGATCGCAACCACATTCTTTGTATCAAACGCCTGACCGTCTATCGTGCAACTTGTGCTGGTCATTTTAGCGCCGATCATTGAAAACTCCTGGCGGAAAGATGCCATTTTATTGAAAGTCTGCAATCCCGCCGCTTTGAATTCCGCTGCAATAAAATCAGCCGCCTTATCTATTTCCGGGGTATAGATCTTTCTGCCCTTCATATCATCCGATGCAAGCACTTTTTCTATGCGCTCCGCTTCTCTGGCATTGATGAGGCTTGCTGCATTTTTCTGGGCAAATGAAAAAAAGGTTATTGACAGCAATAACCCCATGCTGATGATTCGCTTCATTTTTTCTTGCTGATTGGTAATTAAAAAAAGAAAAGGCTACGATCCTAATACTTCTGCCTTTTACATTCTGAATTCTGTCTTTCTCAAAGGCTCATCATCTCTTTGAACTTCACCGTTTGCCTTCTGCTTACTTCGATCTTTTCGCCGCCCTTCAATTCGAGCAATAAACCACCATTAAAATAAGGTTCGATCTTCTCGATCATCCGCAGGTTTACGATATGTTTCCGGTTGGCACGGAAAAAGAATTTCTCATCCAATCTTTCTTCCAGGGCATTCAGCGATTTTAAAATTAGCGGCTTATTAGGCCCGAAGAAAACCTTTGCATAATTGCCCACGCTTTCAAACAACCGGATATCGCTGAGTTTGACAAACCAGCATCGTTCCCCGTCTTTTACAAAGACCTGGTCGTTCTCATGTAATATACTGTTATTGGTTTGCGTAACCTCTGTTCTTGACTCACCGCGAACACTCTCTCCTGACTGCAGTTTCTGAATAGCATCGGCGAGGCGTTTTGGTTCTACCGGTTTCAGCAGGTAATCAAGTGCATTCACTTCAAATGCCTTTAAGGCAAACTCGTCATACGCGGTGGTAAAGATCACCTGTGGCGATCGCTCCAACTCGGATAACATATCAAAACCTGTTTTTCCGGGCATCTGTATATCCAGGAAAATAAGATCCGGGTGCTGGCTTTCAATTTTTGCGATACCCTCTTCGGCATTAGCGGCTTCATCCACCACTTCTACTTCCGGGAATTCCTGCAATAATTTCTTTAATTCAGCCCTCGCCAGTCTTTCGTCGTCGATAATAATTGCTCTCATGTGATTGTTTTTAATGTATTGCAGTTTCAAAAGGTATCTGGACCCTGGCTTCCACCAATGTTGGCGTGGCCTGTTTTATTTCAAATTTAGCTTTATTTCCATACAGGAGGTTCAGCCGGTCGGTTGTGCTGGAAAGTCCGAAGCCTTCGGCATTCCTGGAACCATTCAGGTAACCCGTATTTTGTACTGCCAGTTCATGATAATCTCCTTTGAATTCAGAGATCACCCTTACCACGCCTCCATTGATCTGTTTGCTGATACCATGTTTGATAGCATTTTCCACCAGTGTTTGCAGCATCATCGGTGGCACCGGCTGGTCAAGTGTGTCCTCATCTATATCATACTCTATTTTCAGCCTGTCTTCAAATCGCATATTTTCCAAAGCGAGATAATCCTTGACAATGAAAAGCTCTTTTTCAAGTGTCACTGTTTCTGATTTATCCGCCTGCATACTACTGCGGAGGATATTGCTCAGCTCTGTGATCGCTTTTCTTGCCCGTTCGGGATCTTCGTCCACCAATGCCCGGATACTATTCAGCGAGTTAAAGATAAAATGAGGGTTGATATGCGCCTTGATCGTTTTCAGTTCGAGTTCCTTGATCAATGACTCTAATTGCAAAGTATCCATCTGCTGCTTCCGGCTCTTTTCGATAAAGTGATAGAAATAGTATATCAATGTCCAGGGTAAAATGAATAATCCATTATCTACGGTCGAACCGACGAATTTTGTCCAGAAAGAAACTTTTTTGCTTGTCTCAATGCTCAGGTTAAAAAAATCAATAGCCCCCAGGACCAGGAGACTGTACACCATTGACATCAATACCATGCTGATCATCAGCCGGGGAATGACTTTCTCGATCGGCATCAGCAGCCAGCCACGCCATTTAATGAACAAACGAAGAATATGAGTGCTGAGGATACCCGCCACCATCACTATGCCGATGCGGCTGAGCAGAACGCTGGACGATATCTGGACATCATAAGCATGGGCAAAAAAAAGCATGACAGCACCGACAATCCCCCATCCGCAGAACTGGAAGAGCCAATATCGTGAGTTCGTGGTTCGCATAAAGGGCAAATCTAAACCTATCCGGTTCAGGCTACTTGTGTAAATATACCAGTGGGCAATAACTTTTACAAATGGGAGTTTTTATAGCTATAATGTTAAAAAAGACGATCCCGGCCTGAACCAGGCGTCAAATAGCTTGTTAAAACAGACTCAGACCGTGCAGCTCAGGATAAAATATTACTTTTACACGTCAAAACTTACACATGCAAGTCACTCCGGGTCCGCTTCTGAAAACGATTGACTCTCCGGCCGATCTCAAAAAACTGCCACGGGAAAAACTCCACCAGCTTTGTGATGAATTACGCCAGTATATCATTGACGTTGTCAGTGTAAATGGCGGACATTTCGGCGCCAGCCTCGGTGTGGTGGAACTGACCACTGCCCTTCACTATGTCTATAATACCCCTTATGATCAACTGGTCTGGGACGTAGGCCACCAGGCGTATGGGCATAAGATCCTGACGGGGCGGCGGGACAATTTTGTGACCAACCGGAAATATAAAGGAATAAGCGGTTTCCCTAAAAGAAGCGAAAGTGAGTACGATAGTTTTGGCGTAGGACATTCTTCGACTTCTATTTCTGCGGCTTTGGGTATGGCTATGGCCGCTAAATACAAGGGAGAGGCTGACCGGAAAGTAGTTGCCGTGATCGGCGATGGAGCTATGACCGCTGGTTTGGCCTTTGAAGGTATGAACCACGCTGGTGTAGCAGATACCGACATGCTGATCATCCTGAATGATAACTGTATGGGTATTGATCCGAATGTTGGCGCTTTAAAAGAATATCTGACAGATATTACTACCTCTCCTACTTATAATAAAGTAAAAGATGATGTGTGGAAGCTGCTTGGCAAATTGCCTGTCGGTAAGAATTTTACCCGTGGTATGGCGCATAAGCTGGCAGAAGGGATGAAAGGTATGGTAAGCAGCAGCGCCAATTTATTTGAAGCATTAAAACTTCGCTACTTTGGCCCTATAGATGGCCACAACGTAGCAAAGCTGGTAGATACATTAAAAGACCTTCGTGAGATACCCGGTCCTAAACTGCTTCATATTCTGACTGTAAAAGGAAAAGGGTATGCGCTGGCCGAAAAGGACCAGACCAAATGGCACGCCCCGGGTTTGTTTGATAAAGTGACCGGCGAGATATTCAAAAAGAAATTCGATACACCGCAGCCTCCCAAATACCAGGATGTATTCGGACATACCATTATTGAACTGGCTGAAAAAAATGATAAAATATTCGGCATCACCCCCGCTATGCCATCGGGCTCATCATTAAAATACATGATGGACAAAATGCCGGACCGTGCATTTGATGTAGGCATTGCTGAACAACACGCCGTCACGGTCAGTGCCGGTATGGCTACTCAAGGGATGAAGGTCTTTTGCAATATTTATTCATCGTTTATGCAGCGGGCTTACGACCAGGTAGTACATGATGTGGCCATTCAAAAATTGCCGGTAATATTCTGTCTGGATCGTGCAGGACTGGTGGGTGATGACGGCCCTACTCACCACGGTTGTTACGATATTCCATATTTCCGCTGTATCCCCAATATGATCATCAGTGCGCCGATGAATGAAAGCGAATTGCGCAACCTGATGTACACGGCACAATTAGAATCAACCGATCTTCCTTTCGTGATCCGCTATCCAAGAGGAGAGGGTGTAATGCCGGAGTGGAGAACCGAGATGAAAGAGATCGGAATTGGTAAAGGCAGGCGCTTAAAAGAAGGAAAAGATATCGCCATCCTGTCCTTAGGCCATCCGGGTAATTTTGCAGCAGTTGCCATCCGGGAATTAAGAAATGACGGGCTGAACCCTGCCCACTACGATATGCGTTTTGCGAAGCCATTGGATGAAGAACTTCTCCATGAAGCACTTGGCAAATATGAAAAGATCATCACGGTAGAAGATGGTGCCATAGAAGGCGGTTTTGGCAGCGCCGTGCTAGAGTTTATGGCCAATCATGGTTATAAGAATGATGTCAGGATACTTGGCATACCGGACAAGATTATTGAACATGGTACCCCGAAGGAATTGCAGCACGAATGCGGGTATGACGCAGCGGCTATTGCTGATACGATCAGAAAAATGATGAAAGAAAAGCTATCAGTTAATACATTGGTATAATAAGAATGTGAATCGTTTTTTCCCCATCGTATTTCTTTTTATGATCGCCCTGTTTTTCTGTTGTACTACAAAGAAAAATAGTAATCATCCGTCTTCAGCGGAAAGCGAACATCCCGATATATCAACGATAGATTCCAGTCTGTTTATTTCGCTGGTATGTGATCTTCAGTTCAACCGTTCGTTCTCCAGCGCCCAATTCATGAACGACGAGAAGGAAATTGAGCAATACTATAAGCGGCAGGAAAAAAGTAACCCGGTGTGGATCGGCAGCTACTCAAACTACGACACTCTTGTAAAGAAACGGTTTGAAACGCTGGGAATAGTAAAAGGAGACGAATTACTCCTGCACAAATTCAGGTTTATGACCCGGAACCATTATCAATTTCCTGATCACACGGGAAAAAAAATAAATATCCATTTCAAAAGAGATACATCAGGCACCAGTGATACGATAAAAATCTTTTCTGAAGCCGGCTCCGGCAAAGCAGGTATCAGGATCAGGATTCCTTTCGAACTAAAATACAACCTGATGGATATTATTCCCGGCGGAAACAAAGAGATCGTCCTATTGAATGAATCGTATATATCCAACAATTATCTTTTTGATCTGGAAGTCTATGAAATCAAAAGAAAACAGATTGGTATGGCAAGACTTGCATCTTTATAACAACACTATCCGTCATTTAACAACAGGTTCTTTTTTAAAACTATATTGTCTGACTGATGAAGGATTTAGCCGCTTTTTTCATAGTACTTACGTTCAGCGTAGTTTCCTTTTCTCAAACCATTCAAATAAGAGAGAGAAAAGACGGCTGGCACCTGCTGGATATGGAAAATGATGGGTATATGGGCATCAGCCTGCAGAAAGCCTATGACCTTCTGAAAGGAAGAAAAAGCAACACAGTTATTGTAGCTGTTATTGACAGTGGCATTGATACCTCCCAGGAAGACCTTCGTAATATTCTCTGGAGAAATGAAAAAGAGATCAATGGCAATGGCATTGATGATGACAAGAATGGATACGTGGACGATATCTATGGATGGAATTTTTGCGGGGCGAAAAACGGGGAAAATCTTGCCCGCAATACCTACGAGATCGCCAGGGTGTATCATGGATGGAAAAATGAATTTGAAGAAAAAAAAGAAAAGAATATTCCGGATAATAAGAAATTCCTTTTCTATCAATGGAAAAAAGCGGAAGCGCAGATCAATAAGGAATATGATGATGCCTATAAACAGCAAACAGGCATTGCCAATTTCTACACGGCTATGGAAAACTCATCCCGGATCATTTGTGACCATTTGTCTGTAAAAGAATTTTCACTTAACGACGTTAAGCCGCTTGTAAAAAATGAGAAAGCCCGTATCGCTATGTCAGCAGAATTATGGGTTGATCTCTTTACCAGGAATAATGACGAAAAAACAAAGAACACAGCATACATACAGGAGATCGGCGACTATAAAGGACGGCTGGATGCAAAGATTGAAAGGAAACTGAAAGCCCCGGAAGACTGGCGGGGCGCTATGACCAAAGACAATTACAGTGATATTGACGACCGCTTCTATGGGAATAATAATCTGAAAGCGGGCAGCGGTAATCATGGTACTTCTGTTGCCGGTACTATTGCCGCTATCCGTAACAATGGAATAGGTATGGATGGCATTGCCGATAATGTGCGGATCATGGCTATACGGGCTGTACCCGGCGGCGATGAACATGATAAAGATGTGGCGTTGGCTATCCGTTATGCAGTGGACAATGGCGCAAAGATCATCAATATGAGTTTCGGCAAACCGGTATCTCCTTATAAAAATATAGTAGATGATGCTATTCGCTATGCTGCCACCAAAGGTGTTTTATTGGTACATGGCTCCGGTAATGACGGAAAAGATATTACGAAGGACATGACCTATCCCAGTCCTGTTTTTATTAACGGCGAAAAGGCGACTAATTTCTTAAACGTTGGGGCCAGTGGAGATGAAAGTACCGGGGGATATGTTGCACCTTTTTCCAATTATAGCAGCCAGTACGTTGACATCTTTGCCCCGGGCATGAATATCTATACAACAGCAACAAATAACAGTTATAACAGCGCTGATGGCACCAGTCTGGCCAGCCCTGTTGCAGCCGGGGTAGCCGCATTACTTAAATCTTATTTCCCTGACCTGACCCCGCAGGAGATCATTTCTATACTTACCACTTCCGGAAAACCATTTACCCGGGAAGTAAAGTCGCCGGGTGAATCGGAAAGGAAAGTAAAGTTTGCTGATCTTTCCTCAAGCGGCCGTATCGTCAATGCGTATGAAGCCGTAAAACTTGCATTGATCATAGGGAAAGAAGGCAAATAACAAGCAAACACCTTTTCTCCATTTCCCGATTTTAGAGTTAAATTTAAGTATGCAACGAGGCATCTTATTGCTGGCATACTTTTTCTTTTTTATCAATTCCTGCGCTCAACTGGCAGAGTCCCGTGGGCAATATCCTTTTGTTCATTACACGCCAAAAGATGGTTTGGTTAACAGCCGGGTAAGAAAAGCTTACCAGGATAGCAAGGGCCGCATGTATTTTCTCACTTATGGCGGTTTAAGTGTGTTTGACGGAGCCCGTTTCAATAATTATACCACGCAACAAGGTCTTGCCAATGATCTTGTGAACGATATACTTGAAGTAGGGAATGATTCGTTACTGGTAGCTACCAATAGCGGGTTTTACCTAAATGTACTGGTGAAAGGGAAAATAGGGAAACTAAAAATGGGCAGAGAGACATTACCTGTAATCAACCAGTTTTATCGTACTGAAAAAGGGGAGATATTTCTCTCATCCGATAATGGTTTATTCCTGCTGAAAAATGAAAAGATCATTGAACTGGATGTTTCATCCTTACCAGGCAACGGCCAGGCATTTCCCTACCTTGGGGATATAAGTGGTTCCGACAATTACATTGCGATCTCAACGAATGAACTGAAAGGACACCAGGGTTTATATTTATATGATATCAAAAATAACCGGATCTGTGATGCCTTACCCGACGCTAGAGTTTACTTACTTGGGAAAGACAGGGACAATAACATCTGGATATCTACCTCAGAAAAACTGCTTATTCTCGACAGTATAGCTCTTGCAAAAGGAAAAATTTCACTCGTACCCCCTGTTCATGGATATCATCAGGCAAAGGATTATTCTACCCCTAATGTCGCGTTTGATAGAGGTTGTATCTGGTTTATTCATAGAAATGAAGACTACAGGAACGAAGATATCCATCGCATAGAAGAAAACGGTTCTTTACTGAAAATACCTTTACCTGAACAAGCTACTTCTTCAGATATCAAAAACGTTCTCATTGACAGGGAAAACAGCATTTGGATATGCAACGATGGAGAAGGTATATTTAAAATTATCAGCTCACCGCTTCGTATATTCCAAAATCCTTTAGGTCAGTCCATGCAAAGTCAAACTGATAATGTTTATTATGTCAATGATATAACATGGTATAACACCAACAACTATAAACTATTTAGAAAGTCAGACAAAAAATTAGAACAATTTACCTGTAACGTAAAACAAGCCCCGGTTGTTTTTTATGAAGGACCAGGCCTGTTGATGGCCGCCGACTATAGAAATATATATGAAGCTTCTTTCACACATCAAAGATTCATCAGTTTCCGTAAGATCATATCACTGAGTGACCCAGATTATTTTGGTAACACACAGATCCTTGAAAATGGAAAGACCATTCTCTCAGGCCAGAAAAACACGGTATGTATCTGGCAGAACCGACAAGCGGTATTGAGGCTTCCTGTAAGCAATAATGATGGCGTTGAGAAAATATTTTTAGGTAAGGATAATTGGGTATGGTTTGCAAAACGGCATACAGGAATTGATGTGTACAGTATGCACCCTGAAAACAGTTCCCAATACTTGCTGCCTGTTTATCGGTTTTCCCGAGAACAGCTCAATGGTTCCATCAGGAGCTTTGTCATCGATAAGACTGGTCTGATCTGGGTAGGCACAAGAGAAAATGGCCTTACAGCTTATAGGCAAAATGGAAATAGTTTAAATCAGCTTTATCATTTTACTATCAGCAATGGCCTCAATGATAATTTTGTTACATCGCTGGCCTGCGATTCCCTGAATAATATCATTGCAGGAACACAAACAGGGCTTGACAGGATTATCTGTGAGGGAAATTTGTACCGCATCGAAAATCTGACCAAAAGCAATGACTTTTTTGCTTATATAAAAAAAGTGTGGGTTGATGCGGACAACCAGGCTTATGCCCTTACGAATACCGGGGTGATATTACAGATCGCTCCTCCTTCCCAGGATAAAGAAAAAAAATATACCCCCGAACTGCTGCTCGAAGAAATAAGAGTGAACGGAAAATCTGTACCAACAGATAAAAGAAATTTCCCGCATAAAGAAAACAATATAAACTTTATTGTAGCAGCTCCAAGTTTTGTTGATGAAAAAAGGGTGGCATTCTCTTATCTGTTAGAAGGCTCGGGAAATAAAAATTGGAGTGATACTTCGTCGGTCAATTCGGTTATTAACCTCACTAACCTCTCGGCGGGGAATTATACATTGAAAGTCAAAGCTTTCTTTCCTTCTACATCGTATGCACCGGCAGAACTTTCTTATTCATTTGAGATCACACCACCATGGTGGCAAACAGTATTGTTCCGTCTGGTCGTGGCTTCATTGGTCATGGGTCTATTGATCCTCGGCTCCCGGTATTATTACAACCGAAAACTTGTTTCGCAACGAAGGCTCCTGGAAAAACAACAGGCCATTGAAAAAGAAAGAACACGGATCGCAACAGATATGCACGACGATCTTGGCGCGGGCTTATCAAGAATAAAATTCCTGAGCCAGTCGCTGGCCAATAAAGATATAAACGATCAAACCAGTAAGACAGCATTAGAAAAGATCACTGACTACTCAGATGAGATGACTGAAAAGATGGGCGAAATCATTTGGGCATTAAATGAAAAGAATGATACGCTGGCTGATCTTGTTGCCTATACGAGATCGTATGCAGTAGAATATCTCGCCAATCATAATATTGAATGCAAAGCCTATACGCCTTTGAATTTGCCCGCCACATTTATACCGGGTGAATTACGCCGAAATATTTTCCTCGCAGTAAAAGAATGCCTGCACAATGTGGTAAAGCATGCTAATGCTTCAGAAGTAAATTTTTCAGTGGAACTAAATGGCGTCATACAGATCATTATACATGATAACGGGAAAGGAATTGACTGGAATAACCGGCGGCTATCTGGCAATGGATTACAGAACATTGAAAAGCGAATGAATGAAATAAAGGGAAAGGTTGGTTTTATAAATGAGCACGGAACCAAAGTTTTTCTCAGCGTTCCTTTAGCCCTATAACGTTCGTCCTATTGGAACAGCGACCGGGTATAATTAATTTTATTTTCATGCCGATACGGGTTTCCATAGTTGAAGATCTAGCTGAAATACGGGAAGGTTTGACTGACCTGGTCAGGTCAGATAAAGAATTGATGATGCTCGAAAGTTTTGACAATGCTGAGTCTGCAGCGGAAAAACTTCCAAAAATGAATGTTGATATTGTGATCATGGACATCAATCTCCCGGGCATGAGCGGCATTGATTGCATCAAACAAATCAAAGAAAAATGTCCTCGTACACAGTTTATGATGTTCACTGTTTATGAAAACGATGAAAAAGTATTACAGGCACTGCAAGCCGGCGCTACAGGTTATTTATTAAAAAGAACAAAACCACAACAGATCATCGAAAGCATAAAAGAA
>JAEUVK010000222.1 GCA_016787135.1 Chitinophagaceae bacterium
TGAATTAGGAGAATAAGGTATGAAGTATGAAGCCGGTAAGTGTCTTTGGGTGGAAATGTTCTTTCGGACTTCCGGTCTCTGACTTCAGACATCTTTCCTTATCTTCCCTTTTACAAAACTATCGCTATGGCAGAACAAACCGGCTTTAAGCCATTCGTCGCTCCGGAAACGAAAATGGCTGAGTTTACCATCAAGTCTATTATTCTCGGAAGTATTTTTGGTATTCTTTTCGGTGCAGCTACCGTTTATCTGGCATTAAAGGCCGGTCTTACTGTATCCGCTTCTATACCTATTGCAGTTATTGCCATTACGCTGGGGAGACGGTTGTTCAAAACGACCATACTGGAAAACAACATTATTCAAACTACCGGGTCTGCAGGCGAAAGTATTGCGTCCGGTGTGGTGTTTACATTGCCGGGTTTTTTGTTTTTATCTTCTGCTGATTCTGCCAAATACTTTGATTACCTCGTTATATTCATCCTGGCCATTTTTGGGGGCATGCTCGGTACGTTAATGATGATACCCCTGCGGCGATCACTGATCGTTAAAGAGCATGAAACATTGCCTTATCCGGAGGGAACAGCCTGTGCTTCCGTATTAAAAGCCGGTGAAAAAGGCGGGGAATTTGCTAAAGTCGCTTTCCAGGGACTCGGATTTGCATTTGCCTACGCGCTGCTACAACGATTATTCAGGGTGATAGCTGAAACTCCACTTTACGATACGATCAAAACAAAAGCGGTCAATAAATTTTATCCATCCGCTCAGGTATCGGCGGATATCACGCCTGAATATCTTGGCGTAGGTTATATCATCGGGCCACGTATTGCCGGTGTGCTGGTAGCCGGAAGTGTACTGAGCTGGCTGGTGTTTAACCCGATACTTGCTTCATTAGTAGACCCGGTCAGTATTGCTTTACAACAGGTGAAGCTGGGTTTTCTTACTACTGTTGATACAGCTGGAGGATATGGCGGATGGGACCCGGCGACAAAGACATTTGCTGACCCAGCTACCGCCATTTATCGTGCTTATATAAGACAGATAGGTGCCGGTGCGGTAGCGATGGGTGGTTTCATTACATTGATCAAAACAATTCCTACGATCATTTCTTCTTTTAGGGAAAGTGTAAAGTCTGTAAAGGAGAAGGGTGAAGAAAGCCGCCTTCGCACAGAGAAAGACCTGAACATTAAAGTGGTTTTGTTCGGAAGCCTTGCATTGATACTGCTGATCGCATTTTTGCCATTGATACCCGGTAATAACATTTTCAATAAACTGCTGATCGGTATCCTGATCGTCGTATTCGGAGCTTTCTTCGTCACTGTTTCTTCCCGTATCGTTGGTTTGATCGGTACGACAAACAATCCTATATCTGGAATGACTATCGCAACCATCATGAGTACGTGCCTGATCTTTGTCGCTGTCGGATGGACAGGAAGTTTTTATGAACCGATGGCATTAGTGGTTGGAGGTATGGTCTGTATCGCTGCTGCCAATGCTGGTGCTACTTCGCAGGATCTTAAAACAGGTTACATCGTTGGTGCTACGCCAAGAAACCAGCAACTCGCTTTATTCATTGGCGCCATTGTCTCTTCCATCGCTATCGGCTTTACTGTTATTACATTGGATACGCCCACTGCGGAGATGGCAAAGAATGGCATTCAACACGCTATCGGGAGCACATTCAATGCTCCGCAACCAACCTTAATGGCGACATTGATAAAAGGAATCCTCGGTGGGAAATTGGATTGGAATTTTATAATGGCCGGTGCAGCGTTAGCGTTGGTAGTTGAATTGTGTGGCGTTAAAGCCTTAAGCTTTGCAATTGGTGTTTATCTTCCTATCTCTACCACACTGCCAATTTTTATTGGCGGAGCTATTAAGGGCATTGTACATACCGTGAAGAAAAAACGCGGGGATGTTAGTAAAGAGGGGGAAGAAGACCTGGAAAAAGGCAGTTTATTTGCAACTGGTCTTGTCGCCGGAGGCGCCCTTCTTGGAGTCATCTTTGCATTTCTGAGTATCCCCCCTTCTGTTGCCAATAGCATGAAAAAGATGAGTGCGGAAGGATGGCTGCATGAAAATTTAGGAATTGGAGGGTATCATCTTTTGGGAGTTGCTTTCTTTGCACTTATGTGCTATACGCTCTATCGTATAGCTATTAAAAAGGAAGTCCGCCTGTAAAACTTAATGTGAACGGACTAAATGGAGCTATGCCGGGTCGACCCGGTATAGCTCCATTTTAATTTAAAGGACTTCTGTTGTCCTATGCATTTTCTTCCGAAGACTTTTTTTCTTTTCGATTTACAACTTTTTTGACTTTTGCTTTAGCTGCTTTCGCCGCTTTCGCCAAATCATCAGCAAATAATTTACTCGCATTTTGAAGGTTGCTTTCAAATTTCTTATCCTTTATCCCGGGCTTGAATTCAGCCAGTGCCGCGGACAGTTTTTCATACACCAATTGACGGGCTTCTTTTTTTGATAATTTTTTGACTGATGATTCTTTAGTGCTCATTTTTCATTACAATTTAATAACACTGAAATAATCTTCACCCGACATTCCCTGTGTTAAGTTTTAGCTTCCGTGAAAATTTAATATTGGAGTGAACAGGCATTTCAGGCAAACTCCCCTGCCGGCCATACAGGATAGTCATTAACCACATGGCTGTTCATTTTTTCATGGACCTGCCACAACCTATCCATGATCATGGACATGGTATGACCATAGTTTACAGTAATGGTCTTTTTTTCTTCCAGCCACTGGTAAAGAGTAGTTGAAAAATCATCACCTATCTTTTTCAGGCATCGTATTCCTATTTTTTCGAGCGAGGCTGCATTGCAGAGTTGTTCGTATTGCCCCCGGGTAGGAATGCAGATCATCTTTTTTTGCAGGTATATTGCTTCAGCCGGCGTTTCAAAACCGGCGCCACAGATGATACCTTCACATTTGATCATGCTTTTATTGAAAAGCGTTTTGCCGACGGGAAAGAAAGTGATGTTGCTTTTTCTTACAGTATTTTTTATCTCTTTGGCGAAAACATGGAAATGAAGGTCCCGGATCGGGGGAAGTATTTTTTCTAAGAAGTCTGCGGAACAGGAGGGCAGGTAAACGGTGATATGTGCCTTATTCACCGGTTCTGCATCCAGTATTTCCTGTTTAATGACGGGAGGCAAAATAAAATCATCATAACATTCGAAGTGCAGGCCAATGTTATGAGTAGCCCTTGCATAATTCTTCAGTACCCATTCGCCAATGGCATTCTTGTTTGCCGGTCTTGGTGTCAGTTTCGATTGAAAGCTTGCCTGGTGACCTAAGTGTACAGACGGTATTCTCTTTTTAGCACAGGCAGCCGATGTGATGTATTCAAAATCGTTGATGACAAGATCATATTTCTCTACCGGCAGTTCATGGACCTCTTTATGCAGGTTCAGCGGATGAAAGCCGCGGAGTATTTTCCAATAGTCCAATCCCCCGGTCGAATTGAAGTAAAGGCTCAGTCCTTTGCTG
>JAEUVK010000015.1 GCA_016787135.1 Chitinophagaceae bacterium
AACCCGTAATTCTTATTGGCCGCATCAACGATATATGATTGTAACCGATCACCTCCTTCTTTACGCAGTATTTCCCTGAAAGTATGGGCTGTATATTTCAAAAATGAACCTTGCTGGCTTTCTTTGCTATTGGGTTCGCTGATACGTCGGGTTCCGGTGCGTGAAGACACGCACCAGGGCTTCGGACAGTGTCACCCCGGCGGGAAACGCCGGGGTTTTTTTGCACAGTTCATGTTGGCGGATGTGCTTATGAGTCAGCCGTGTCGTTACAAGACCGGTTCGAAATGAGCTTGCACTTTATTATGTAAGCTCGTTACTTGTTGCGAGTAGTAAACATTTTGCAGTTGTTCAGCTATTTGAGGTGTTCTTCTTACCCAACCTCTTAAGTCTGTTCTTAACTGTTTCCAAAATAGATAATAATAATCGTCTTTAAACTTCATAATTGTGCTGTTATTTTTACTAAACAGATCAAAAGCTCTTTCGATTATTTCAGTTGTGATTATTAGCTCCGACATAACTTTAAAATGCGGTGAGTTTGGGTTTTGCATTTCGTTAGCTGGTTCACTTTCCCAAAGTTGGTTGCAGTCTTTGGCTTTTTCAGAAACAGTCTTAAAGATTGATTGTTGAAGTGAAAGACGAATGTTTCGTCTCGCAAATGTGACTGAGAAGTAAAGAGCAGCAGTTGATATTATGAAAGCAAGAATCGGTATAATAGAAGTCAAGCTAAAGTTTGAATTACTATGCAAGAGATAAGTCATTTGTCAATATTTTATGACGGCTGATGGCATTTCCGCCAACATATAAATATACGCAATACCCCCCTGATTTTTAAACCCCTGATTTTCATCAGTTGCCTATTGCGTTTTTTGTATTGTTCAATAGCGCCAATACCTGACTGCAAACGAATAGTAAATATTTGTAAGCGATTGTATCTGGAAACGTTGCTAAAGATAAACGATCAGCCTATTCCGGAGAGATTATGGAATACAGGTTTGAACGCCGGTATATACTATAAGTTGAAATGGTAGCGTTACCGTTTCAGTTGGTAATTCTTTCCGTTGCTGGTAAAATTTATTTCCATCGGGAAATCGCCGGAAGGTTTATTGGTCGGATACCAGTTCCGGTTCCCGGGCACTACGATGAACAATCCTTCGTCATCACCAATAGCTTTGAATTGCGGCAGCGGCGCTTGTTTATCAAAATAAGAAAGCTGGTATTGTTCCAGCAATTGCTGCGTTGTTTCTTCCAATGTATCAGTGACAATGCCTATTTCATTAATAGAAAGGAACTGTGAAGATGAAAATGGTTCGTCAGTAACATTTTTAAGATCAAAGCGGGCAATCAATTCAACGATATTGCCGGCCGGATCAAAAAAATAAGCGGATCTCGCATGCCAGCTGGCAAAATCAGCGATCTCGCTTTGGTAATCGTTGATAAAGAGCAATGGCACTCTTTCGGTCAACCAGGCGCCGGCTTCATCTATTTTATTGCATGGGATATTAATGGCAAAATGGTAAAAAGGATCGGCAGCACCGGCTTGTTCAAATACAAGCTCAGTACTGCCGATGGTGATAGTTGTATCGTCGTTACTGTTATCTGTCTTTAATTGTAATACCTGTGAATAGAAACCGGTAAGTTCATCCGGGTTCGATGTTTGCAATATTGCTTTGCTTATTTTCACAGTTCACAAACTTAGCATATCCTTTAAAGCATCTTCTACACGGTACTTACAGTTCAGCAAGCGCTTTCGGTCCCGGCACCACATTCTGAACCGGTTTGGTTGACTTCAGGAAGGCGAAGATGGCTTTCAGGTCTGTATCGTTAAGATTTTTATAGACGAACCAGGGCATAGGGGGCAGCAAAGGGCGGCTTTCTACGAGGCCTTTTGATTTTCCTTCGCGGATAGCCCGGAAGAATTGTTCTTCACTCCAGTTGCCGATACCTGTTTCATCAGAGCTGATGTTGGCAGCATAGGATTGCCCCCAGGGGCCAACGGCTGACGTAAGGTCCATCGCAAACAACATATAACCATCTTTCATCACGCTGGTGTTGGGTTTGCCTAAAGGTGCATTGGCTAGGTGACCACCAAAGCGATGCTCCATGTCAAGCTCAGGACCGTTCGGTCCCATTGTTTTGGGAGAATGACAATCGTCACAACCCATCGCATTGACCAAATAGCTGCCGCGTTTGATCAGGCTGTCCTGGCTGAGCACTGCTTCACTGTTATCATTCTGTTTTGCGCCGGAGGATGTGCAGGCGATAAGGGCGAATGATATAGTTCCTGTAAAAAGAGCAAGAATAAGGATCGTTTTTTTCATTGTTCTGATTTTATAGTTGATAGGTTTAATTACATACCGAATATGAATCCTGTAAGCAGGCTGATAAAACCGATGATATTAACCACCTGCCTGATGTGATAGATGGAAAGCCATTTGGCACGGTAGTCTTTCCAGTCGGCAGGATAGTCGGACAGGGTCCATGTATTGATGATCTTGTTGAGCGGTACATTGCCTTTTAATGTCAGCACAATATCGGCCACTAAAGAGAGCAGGGCGATCACCGAGCAGATGAATAACCAGCCTGATGGATTGGTGACACAAAATGACACTAAGAGGATGGAGGATGACAACGTGAGATAATACACGGTCTTCAGGGTTTGCTGCAGGTTCTTATCCAGTAAATGTCTTGATTCGATGTAGGCAGCGGGCTGCAGGTTCTTTGTTACGTTCGACATCGCCAGCAGGTAAAAGAATGCCTGGCTGATGACCACTGCATAAAGTACCAGGGTGATGAATAAGGTAATCTTGATCGCCATAAGTATAAGGTTTAAGATCTGGTTTTGAATAGCGGTGCAAATTAGACTTGTGACAGGCCTGTGACAATGGGAGGGTGTGCAGACTGTCGTAATCTGTGTATGAATTGTGTCAGCGTTACCAACGGTATAAAATAAAAAAGCTGCCTTTCGGGCAGCCTTCAGTTAAATAAAGCAGGTAATCCTTTACCAGGTCTTTTCGAAAGCTTTCTTATCCATTTTCCTGTTCACGTCAATGAAATAGGTCTTGTACTTTCCGGACAGCATCAGCGGATCTTTGGTGAACAGCCTGTTGATAAGGGCTGCGGGGAACAGGATTAAGAAAAAAATAAGACTAAGCAGAATATTAGGTACGATGTAACTAAGCACCCTGGCCAGTTGCATCCAGGCCCATTCGATCTTTTGGCTCAGGTAAGCGGAAGTGGCCCCGGTGATACCTGTAGCCAATGAAACATAGACTGCCCATTTCCAGCCAAAGACCAGGTACATGACAAGGAAGCCCATGGAGATGACCAGTATGGTTGTCCGGGATGTGTCTTTTTTTGTCATACTATTCGATCAGAATAATGAATAAATAAATGGGGCAACGGAACTGGCACCGCCGAAAATAATCAGCAGCCCAAGCAGCAACAATACAATAATGACCGGTGCTAGCCAGAATTTCTTACGTTCTTTCAGAAAGTTCCAGAGATCTTTTAAAAATTCCATCTTAATTACTTTTTGCTGTAGTAAGATATTTATATACGATACCGGCTACAAACTCATGACCATACTTTGACCAGTGGTTGTCGTACTCCGATTCGAAATGTTTTTTGTTCTTTGTGTAGCCTTCGGTCATGGGTATTGTCAGGTCGATAAATTCCATTCCCAGCTCTTTGCAATAATCCGCTGCCATAGTATTCAGCCAGGCTACTTTCGATTTATCCATATCGCCGCTATAGATATTTGTACGGGGTGCATCCATGACAAATATGATCCTTTTGTTTCCCAGTTCCGCTTTGATCTTTCTAAAAAGATAGCCGGCTACAGCCTTTATTGAATCCTTCTTGTCCATAATGTCGCTGACAGCCACATTCATTTCCGCTTCTTTGGCGCCGTCTTTGGAAATAAATCTTTCCTTCAGCTTCAGGTTATCATACACCCAGCGGAAAAAAGATGATCTCTTTAAGATATTTCCTCCCGGTATTTTATTATGACTACGTTCAGGTTTGACGGGCTGTATTTCTGTAAAAGTACCGTCATTATCCATTTTCAGGGTCATGAAGAAAGGAGTGTAGGTTAACCCGTTGATTGACTCGTGAAAATCATTATGGATGAGATTGAAGATATAGATATCAGGGGAATACTGTTTTTCCACATACCGGGACACATGCAGGTATTGCGATAGTGGTGAAGCGGAAACGCCGAAGCTGTATACTTCATATTTGTCGCCAAGCAGGTTATCCAGTACGCTGGGATATTTTTCTTCTGCATCCACCTGCCATGCTTCAATATACGAGTCGCCTATAACGGCGATCCGGGTCACGCCTTGTTTTTTCCCGGTGAAGTAATCAACAGGGCTATTCCAGCCGTCATTATTCACCCGCCATCTTCCTCTTTGCTGTTCAAATTTCCCGATCGTAAACAATCCCCTGGTACCATTATCGCGGCCGTATTTTACAATGCCGTTCGCTTCATCATAAAATACATTGGGCCTTTCGCTGCCCGGGAAGAAGATCCTTGATAGTATTTCCAGTAATATAAAAAGGACCAGCAGCATGGGGATGGTGACAAGAAAAAGATTCTTCAGTAATTTTTTCATACACTGATCCGTTTAATCAGGTTTAAATTTCCCCATCCATTTCTCCCTGTTCTCATGATCCGGCTGTTCCGTTTTTATCAATACAAAATCATTGATGGCCAGGTAATCCATTTCCGTGCTCATAAAACATCTGTAGGCCTCTTCGGGGGTACAGACAATAGGTTCTCCCCGTACATTGAAGCTTGTGTTCACCAACAAGCCATAGCCTGTTTTTTCTTTGAATGTATGGATCAGTTCCCGGTACCGGGGATTTGTTTCTTTATGAACAGTTTGTACCCTTGCTGAGAAATCAAGATGGGTGACAGGTTGAATATCGCTTCTTTCAAGGTACAATTTTTCCCACATATCCAGCTCGTGATAGTCAGCCGGAAGCGGTTTTCTTCTTTGCTCAATGACGTCAGCCACCAGCAACATATAAGGGGAAGCGCCGGATAATCCGAAATAGTCGTTGGCATCTTCCGCTAATACTGACGGTGCAAACGGTCTGAACCCTTCCCTGTATTTTATTTTAAGGTTAAGCTTTTTCTGCATCTCTTTATTCCTGGCGTCAGCAAGGATACTCCGGTTACCTAATGCCCGGGGGCCGAATTCCATTCTTCCCTGGAACCATCCTACTACATTTCCCTCAGCAAGATAACCGGCCACTTCATGACAGAGATCTTCAAAGCGTTCCTTTTTGTGGTAAACAGCTTTGTATTTTTTTAATGAGTGGATGATCTCTTTGTCGGCATAATCCGGGCCGAGATAGAAGCCATGATGCGGGAAAGCTTCTTTTGAAACAACCCGTGGCTGACCAAAATACATGTAATGCGCCATTTGTGCCGATCCCAATGAACCTCCCGCATCGCCGGAAGCAGGTTGTATGAACACGTCTTTGAATATCTTCTCCTTTACGATCTTTCCATTGGCTACACAATTCAATGCTACGCCACCTGACATGCACAGGTAGTCGGAACCCGTAATTCTTTTTGCTTCTTTTGCCATTTTCAGAACGATCTCTTCTGTCACCTGCTGAATGGCATAAGCTAAGTTGCATTGTGTTTGTTCAGGTTTCCTGTCAGGCGGAACAACGGGAAACCCAAAAAGTTTTTCCCATTTTTTTGCTTTGATCATCCTGAGCCCGGTGGCATAATTAAAATAATCCTGGTTCAGCCAGATAGAGCCATCTTCTTTGATGGAGACAAGATACTCTTTGATCAGCGCAATGAATTGCTGTGTTTCTTTCGAATGCGGGTTACCGTACGGGGCCAGTCCCATCAGCTTATACTCTCCTGAGTTTACCCTGAACCCCAGGTAGTAGGTAAATGCTGAATAGAGCAGCCCGACAGAATGGGGGAACCGCATTTCCTTCAGCATCGTTATTTCACTTCCTTTACCGTGGCAGATAGAAGCGGTTGCCCATTCACCTACGCCATCTATGCTTAGTATTGCAGCTTCTTCAAATGCTGATGAGTAGAATGCACTGGCTGCATGCGATAAGTGGTGTTCAGAAAAAAGGAGTTTTAGTTTCTTTTTATCATAACTGCCGGCTTCCATCAATCCTTCGCAGATCATTTTTTTCAGGAACATTTTTTCTTTCAGCCATGCCGGCATAGCTTTCAGAAAAGAAACAAGCCCCCTGGGAGAAAAGGCATAGTAGGTCTCCAGCAATCTTTCAAATTTCAGAAGGGGTTTGTCATAAAATATGACAGCATCGAGCTCGTCAATGCTGATCGCTGCATAGTCAAGGCAGAAACGGATGGCATTTACCGGGAAGTCAGGGGTGTGTTTTTTCCGGGTAAACCTTTCTTCCTGTGCGGCAGCAACGATCTCTCCATCTATCAGTAAGGTAGCGGCTGCGTCATGATAAAAAGCAGAAATTCCTAAGATCGCTTTCATTCAATGTGTTTATACCGGCGGGTGGTCCGGACTTTTAATTGAAGATAGTGATTCAGTGGATTGAAATTGTTTTTAAACGGGCGGGAAAATAAAAGGCCGCACATTTTTAGTGCGGCTCCTTATAAGTTTTTAAGGGCGGCTTTTCATAGCTGTATAATTTGGCCCGTTCTGCATTTCCGGGCTTTTATCTTCAGTAAAATATTTTCCCAGGAATATTTCTTTGATCGCCGCAGCAAATAATTCAGTTTGTTTTTGCTGGACGGTTCTTCTGGATGCTGTCCTGTGATCAGACGACCTTTTATATCCGGGATATTCTATGGTAATGATACGCATGGCATCCCTGTTCCTGGATGTATCGGCCTCGTTGGCGATCGCTGTCGAACCCCATGTGCCAAAAGACACGCCGCTCCCTCTTTTTGCATTTAATACCGATCCGGTCATATTTCTTTTCTGTAAAAGACCTGCGGCGACAGGTTGAGGATCTTTATAATAAAGAGCAGTGGGTGATCTGTCCAACTTGTTACCTGCTACATTGCCCCCTTGCCGGTGTATGAATAATGCCATTTCTACTGCGAGAATACTGTCGGTCGAATAGCCGAGGGCCAATCCATTATGATCGGTTCGGGGATCGGCATATATACCGCCATAGCTGGTATCCCTGATAGCATGAATATTGGCAACCCTTTGCGGTTTGAACACCTCTATGAGTTTTAGCAACAATTGATTTTCCTGCTCGATCTTTCTTCCCACATGATCAGTACAGTTATTTTCATCAAAAGCTTTGCCGGGTGAAGGCATCTGCCTGTTAGGGTCCACGGCATCGGGATATGAGTAGCGGCCTACATTCATTGTGCTGCCTATTTGTTCAGGTTCGCTGATAGCCTTCACTGCATTTTCAGGAAATAAAGCAGGTACAATGATGACGGAGTAATAGGGTTGCTGCCCCTGTAATAACTCGTTTGTTAAACGACAGGCCACATCAATTGCTGAAAGTTCGGAACCATGAACGCCTGCTATGACCAGGGCCTTTTGATGGCTGGTTCCGGGGATATAGTAAGCATTTATCTTTTGGCCATACTTTGATTCGCCAAGAACAAATTCAGTATTCCTGTTTTCACGTACTACCATATCCAGCTCTTTCAGCGTATAGGTTGACCTGTTCAGGTTACTGCCCTCAGAGATAAACGAAACGAAGACAGGATCATTACTGGCAGTATCGCCATAATAATCTTTATCATTAACAGGCGCATCACTTCCTTTTCCTGCTGCGAAAAGCAACGTACAGACAATAAGCGGCACTATGGATATCATCCATCTCATGATCAGTGTTATTATCAGGTTGAAAACCGGCAGGTAGTATTACCTGCGGTACTTGTATTATAACTTAATGAATTCGACCCTGCGGTTGGCCGCTTTTCCTTCTTTGGTTTTATTATCAGCAAGCGGTTGTGTTTCACCTTTGCCTTCCGTTTCTATCCGGGAAGCATCAATGCCAAATTCACTTGTCAGCAGATCTTTTACTGCAGCTGCCCTTTTCTTTGACAGCTCCATATTCGCATTATCATCACCATCACTGCTGGTATGACCGAGCACTTTTATTTTCATGCTGCCATTATCTTTCAATACCCCTGCTATTTCTTTTACCACGCCATATGATTCAGGTTTTATCACGGCGCTTTGAAAATCGAAGAGGATACCTGTAGTGGAAAATTTACCTTCTTCTACCAGTTTGTGCCTCGTATCAGGCTTGCCGGTGGCAACTTTTAGGTTTCCGAGATAAAAACCCAGTTCATCATCTTTATAGCTGGAGCTAGTCAGTTTAAAATATAACTGGTTGAAGACATATTTTGTGGCAATAGCTTTAGGCAGGTCGTATTTTTTTTCTCCGTTCACCCATATCCGGAAGCGGGATCCCTGCACCTGAATGGCTACATGGGATACTTTTCCGTAGAATTTTTCCAGGTTGGCAAATTCCTGCTGTTCAGAAGTAAAAGTTCTCCTGTTGTCAATAGCCGCATAGATCATCGTGTAGGTCGTGTTGCCCGATCCAAGACGGAATAATACTTCTCCTGCCTGGTACTTTGATGGAGAGTCAAGAAGTTCATTATCGGTGGTGGAATCTTCTGAGCTTGCCAGGAAACCAAAGGAGAACATGGGATATGTATAGCCATTGTTCTTCATCTGGAGAATGACGTCGAATTCCATGGTGAAATTCTCAGAAAAGAGTTTCTTGTTGCCGGTGAGGTAAGTGGAGTTTTCATACATCCGTAGCCATTTGCCGGGATAACTATTAAGCGTTACCACTTCTCCTTTCCCACCTGTATTCCAGAGCAGTGGGAATTCTCCTATTTCATCCTGCTGAAAGTCTTCGGTATAGATGATCGAATCGCCGGGAATGAAATCAAACCGCGAATAACTTTTTATCGCATTATCTTCTTCCGCTTTCGTGGTAGCAGGTTCTTTAACGGAAGGGTTTTCAGTTGCAGGAGGTGGGATATTCTTGCCTTCGGCTTTATCCAGCGTCTTGTCTATTTCGTTGTCAACTTTCCTGTCAACGCGGTCTTTGCCCTTGTTCTTTACCTTATTGAGAATACCATTGAATTGTGCTTGTGCAAAATAACTGCCTGCCAGTAGTGCCGCAATAATGAATAACCTTTTCGTCATGGTTTTTGATTTTGACGCAAGGTATATCCGCAGCTATTGGCTAAAAAAGGATCAATGGATGAATTGGATGAAGAATGTAATGAACTGCAGATTTTTGAAAAGGGATATTGAGAGAAGGAGAATGGTACGTATCATTCCGGGCCTCTGATACTGACAACAGTTTTAGAAGGATCAAGCAATTCTTTTTGCCTTGTTGGATCGATACGAACCTCGAAACGAGGTGTACTCATGGGTGAGGGAACCATCAAAAGGTCCATATTTGAATACAGAGGGAAATCTTTGGCGACTTCTAATTTGCCTACGGTGGCCCATGAAGAATCTGTAGTGACAGAACGGATCAGGCCTACTTTCTTTTCACCGAACATGATCTCGGTATTGCTTTTAGGGGCATAGCTTACGGCTGCAGGAGACAAACGATAAGTATAGGCGATCACTTCAGTTTCACCGGCCCCTTCTTTTTCCTGGGCATGACGGGAAACAAGCTGGATCATTTGCTGGTACTGTATATCATGACCATGTTCGGTCTCACAGTTCACATAGCGGATGCCTTTTTCCCCGCAATAGATACTTAATGAGCCATCTTTTTTTGCATTTTCATTATCCTGGTAGATGGTATTGTATTTATCATCAGCCAAACGTTGATACAGGATACTATCAGTGGTCAGGAATATATCATCAGGGTCTTCTTCTTTGTTTATATACAGACTCCTGGCATCTTTCTCACGGATATTCCCGGGAAGGAAACTATTGATGGAGAATTTGCCGTTAGTGTTATTATGTAAGGCGATAATACATTTAGGGCTTTCAGGGATCAGTTGCAGTATCCGGGTAGCGAATTTTTCTACTTCTATGATCGCTTTTTCACTGATATTCCCGAACATGGTCAGTGTCTGAACGATACCTGCACGGGAGAATATCCTGTTCGGGTCAAATGTATAATACCTGCCTGCGAGCCTGAACTTGATGTTGCGTGTCTTGTAGTTCTCAACTTTTATCAGCAATCCCGATTCTATTTCGAGTAATCTTTTTGCAGCATTCACAGAGGTGACCTCATCATCATGTACATTGATGTAAACAATATCTTTTGCAGTACCGAATTGAAACGTTTTGATCTGGATGGTCCTGTCGCCCAGCTTATGAAAAACAGTATTGATTACGGGGCTATTGGGCTGCACTACTACCTTTCGCATACTGGTCTGGGCCAATGCTACCTGGATAGCGAACAAAAGTATTACGGGCAAACTTGCTTTTTGCATTACGGGATTTATCAAAATATGCACCAAGTTATAAACCAGCGCTTAAAATCTCATCAGTAATGAAAGGTATTTTGACAATTGCCCTGCTCCTGTGAATAAAATGAGAAAAACTACTTGGCCGGGTATGGTAAAAAAGACAGTTTTTTAATTAATAAAAATTGTTTGTGTACAGGCCTCAATAAGCATTTTTTTCTCCTTTAGCCATATTGAATGCTGTCATAAGGATGACCCTTGTATCCAGCCAAAGGCTCCAGTTCTCAAGATACCACAGGTCATATTGTACACGGTCATTCATGTCTTTTACAGTTCTTGTCTCTCCACGATAGCCGTTGATCTGCGCCCAGCCTGTAATGCCCGGTTTCAGGAAATGACGGATCATGTATTGTTTGATCAGTTTTGAATAATCGTCAGTGTGTTTCAGCATGTGTGGCCTTGGACCTACAATGCTCATATCACTCATCAGCACGTTGAAGAACTGCGGCAGTTCGTCAATATTTGTTTTGCGCATAAACTTGCCCATCCGGGTGATACGGTTGTCATTTTTAGTCGCCTGTTTCTGGTCTGCATCTTTGTTCACTCTCATACTTCTGAACTTAATACAGTTAAATGTCTTTCCATTTTTCCCGCTTCTCTGCTGAATGAAGAAGACAGGCCCTCTTGATTCCAGCCATATCAGTAATGAAATGAGAGGCACGAGCCAGGATAGTATCAGTAGTATTATAAGTGAGCTGACAATAATGTCGTACAGGCGTTTTTTGATGCGGTTGCCTACGTCATCAAGAGGTTCTTTCCGAAGCGAAAGCACCGGCATATCATTGAGGTAATCAATATGGACAGGTTTCCGGATGAACTGGTTCAGGTCGGGTATGATGCGGAACCTGATACAGGCCTGGTCAGCTTCATTGATAAGGGAGTAAATGCCAGACTGCTGCTCCGGGGAAATGGTAGAGAATATCTCTGTTACATTATATTGTTTGGAAGTTTCTATTACATTGTCAAGCCCGCTGATAATGGGGTAGTGGGAAAGTTCATGCACATTCCTTTCTTCTTCACAAAAGCCAACGATCTCAGTTTTTACAGGTTCCTGTTCAAGGTAAGTAGCCAGCCTTTTTGCTCTTTCATTATAACCGAGGATCATTACTTTTCTTACGATATGATCTTTATTCTGGAATAAATGATGCAGGGCGAGGTGTACAAAACGGTTAAGCAACAGGCTGATGGCAAATGAGACGAGCACACTGATGATGAAAAGACGGGACAGGTCCGACTTGTAAAATACCAGGTAAAGCATTACTATACCCAGGAAATAGGCAAAAGCATGCATGGTATGTTTGGAGAATTTCTCAAATGAGTAAATATGCCTTTCATTATACACATTCATGCTCCAGCTCATACCTATCCATGCTACATTGCAGAAAAACCAGAAATAGGTGTATTGCACTTTGTCTTCTACGGGAATGTGGTTCTCAAACATGAGCTGGTTGATGATAAAAACTGTATTCAATACCAGCAGGTCAAGGATGACAAAACTGATCCGTAACAATATGGCTAATCTCTGGTTCATAAAAACTCTTCTTTAGTTGTTTACTGGAAATTCAAATCATTATTCGGATACTGCAGGTTGCTCGCTTGGATTGGATAATAGTGAAGAAGCGTGTCCTGGCGCATACCTTGCAGAGGTTCTGATCTTTTTGTCAGCTTCCTTTACGTCCTTTATTCGGAACACTCTTTTATAAAAATTAACCAGGTTATTCTTTTCGTAATCCCATGAAAGTTCATTGATGATACGCTGGTAGCCATACTCGCCCATTTCCTTCCTTGTTTTTTCATTGTCCAGCAGCCAGACCATCTTTTGTGCAAAATCCCTTGTGTCTGTGTTGGTGGCATATAACGACGCCCCCTGGGCCGATACCCTTCCTTCTTTCAGGTCGTATTGTACAATTGCTTTTTTCAGCGCCATATACTCCATGATCTTGTTCATGGTTGAAAGATTATTCATCACTGTCGGTTTGTCAGGATTGACGCATATGTCGGCTGTATTCAATACATCCACCAATGTTTCATCATCCACACGTCCATAAAAGTCCACATAGTCAGAAAGCCCCATTTCTTCAGAAAGCTTCTTCAGCTTTTCCACATCCGTACCTCCTCCAACAATAGCAAACTGAACATCCTGCCTTTGCGCTGTGATATACCTGGCTGATTCGAGCAGCAGGTCAATACCTTCCTGTTCACCGATAACACCTACATAACCCACGAGGTATTTTCTGCCTTTCTTGTATTTTTCATTGCCGGGAGTAATTTTCAGCCTGTCTAATTTCGGACCGCTTCTTACCACCGTAACTTTTTCGGGTGGCATTTTACCGCGTTTGATAGCAATATCCCGGTAGCTTTCGTTGGTCGCAATACTGTAATTGGCAGACATGAACGTTAATCGTTCCGCCCATAAAAGGAACTTATAGAACATCCCTTTCTTATTATACTTGGCGATATACAATTCAGGATTGATATCATGATGGTCAAATACGTATTTAACGCCAAAAATTCTGAAGAATAATGCAACAATGAATATCAGGTCAGGCGGATTGCATCCCTGGATAACGTGGAAACGTTTTTTGAAAAATATCTTCCAGCTAAGGAAGAATTCCCAGAAAAGCGCTGCGCCATATTCCCTGATATAGCCTATAGCACCTCTGGCTTCCAGTGGCAACGGATGGCGGTAGATATGAATGCCATTAATGCACTCATACGATTTGGTATATCCTTTCATTTTAGGGCAAATGATAGATACTTCAGCTCCGTTTTCCTTCAGAGTGTTGGCTTCTTGCCATACTCTTCTGTCAAAGGGGAGTGGCAGGTTCTCTACCACCATCAGGATATGTTTTCCTTGAAACATAGGGATGTTTTTACCAGTTAATGCCTTTATAATTCTTCTTTTTACGGATATCTTCAGGAAGTCTTACCATGTCTATGACCGGGTGTTCCCATTCCACATTCATCAATACATCCACGTATTCTTTTTCTTTGTTGTTTACGATGATCAGTTCCGACTCCCTCATCACTTCACTGATCTGCGATTTCATCAGTTTTGATAAATGCGGAATATGGGTGTCGATGTATTCTTTATTGGTCCCGGTCAGGTTCGATAAATGAACATTCTTATCGTAAATAGCGATCTCGTACCCTTTACCAAGTAGTGTTTCGATCAGCGTTACAGCCGGGGAGTTTCTCAGGTCATCTGTACCAGCTTTGAAGCTCAGGCCGAGGAACCCAAGCTTTCTCTTTTTTGTTTGCTGGATGACTTCTACTGCACGGGTTATCTGAAGTTCGTTGGTTTTGTCGATGCTTTCGATCAAAGGTGTTTTTACATAGTGATCGTGTGCTAATGTCTGCAGTCCTTTCAGGTCCTTAGGAAGACATGATCCGCCGTACGCAAAACCGGGTTTGAAATAATAAGGAGAGATGTTCAGAACTTTATCTTTACAGAAAATATCTATCACTTTGTGTGAATCAATATTCAAAGCTGCGCAGATATTACCTATCTCATTGCCGAATGATACTTTCAATGCATGGAAAGTATTGTTGACATACTTCATCAGCTCGGCCACCTTCACATCAGTAATGACAACTTCCGCAGGTAATTGCCTGTAAAGGGACGCTACAGTTTCTGCAGCTTCGGGATGATCGGAGCCTAGTAATGTCAGTGGCGGATTATAGTAATCGTGTACCGCTGTGCCTTCCCGGAGAAATTCGGGATTGGAAACCATGGCAAAGTCAACATTTCTCTTCTTGCCGGAGAACTCCTCTATTATTTCAGCAAATTTTGCCGAAGTGCCTGGCAGAACAGTAGAGCGGATAGCAATGATATGAAACTTATCTTTTGTTCTGAGAATGCGTCCAAAATTTTCTGCCACTTTAAAAATATACTGCAGGTTCAGGTGCCCGGTATTGCTTGATGGGGTACCTACTGCAATGATCGACACATCTGTTTCGAGTATAGCTTTGCTGTAATCTGTAGTAGCAGATATACGGCATTTATTATGCTCTTCTCTTATGATATGATCAATATCTTTTTCAATGATGGTGGGCATACCAGAATTGATCTGTTTAACTTTTGTTTCGCTGACATCTACGCCAATTACGTTGTGTCCGTTGCGGGCTAAACAGCCAAGGCTGACACAGCCTACATAGCCTAAGCCAAAAATGCTGATATTCATGGTCGGTTTATTATTTTAATGTATGTGTTTAAGGTTAATGATTGTTTGTCGGAAATATATTCTCCCATTAATACAGTTGATTTCTCCTTTTTCATAAAGGAAGGGGAATACCATCCCAGAGTGCTATCTTCTGTTGCTTCAACGGGAGTCGTATTGATAGCCGGATCAAATATCAGTTCCAGGGTGGTGGGGGTTTCTTTTCTACCCAGTATGTAGGTATTACCTGTTGCCTGTAATACGTACACTTCCGGGTGAAGATGAAATGGAATATTTACCGCATATCCCTGTTTGCCGGAAGTAATTTCATCCGTGATCCGGAAATAATCTTTTATCCTGTTGAATTCGACTGTTCTTGTATGCGTTATGTTATGCCTCCGGTATCCGTCATGAGCGGCAGATACCATATCGTATCCGTTTGATTTTTTTACAGTAATGGGTGAAGCTTTATAATGATTGAGCCATAATGTCGGTCCGGATAATTGCGCCTGGTCCTCGTAGTTAATGGTTACTGTATTATGGGCGAGGGTGCTTACAAAATATTTTCTCCATTCTGCATGTGTATGGTAGGCATAGGTGCCGGGATCGACCAGGAAGGGATACCCGTCAATATGCAGTATGACTGATAATGCATCTGCATGGCCATGGGCAGCAATAGAGAGGTAACCAAGCGGCGCTGCATCAAAATGACAATAGATCTCTTTGTCAGTGCCCAGGTGCTTGCGCATAATGAAGTGACCTTCTCTCTCATAAAAGGCCGTTTCGCATGGCGACCTGTGAAAGTTGAACTGGTTCCATACCGAGTGACCATTGAAACGTGTTGTCAGCAAATGTGATTTGACATCCCATTCTGCTCCGAATCGCTTCAGCTCAGGTTTGCTGAACAATACAGCAGCTGTATTAAGGATGGAAATAAAATTGTTTGCATCGGTATCTGCACCTGGCAATATCACCCTTCCGTCATCCTCATCCCCATATTTGGGATGATTGCCGTGCATGTCAAGCATGTTATTGATATAATCACAGATAGCTTTTAGTGTTTTGGTGTATTTGGCAGAAAAAGCAATGCCTGCATGTTCCGCAGCTATGTAAGCGATCAGAAAGAAGTCGGTGGTGAATTGGATGTAACCTGATGCTTCTTCTTTATTGATGCCGTTCTCGCTATGTTGTTTTTGTATTTCAGTCTCCAGGCCCCTGCGGCTTTTTTTCAGCCATTCGGCAGTTTCATCAAACTTCCACAATGTCGAAGCAAGGAACAATCCTGTGTACTCAGCGACAAGATGGTTGTTGGCAGATGAATAAAAGGACGGGTTCTTAAAACTATAATAGCAGTGTTTATAGATCAGCGGTAACCATGTATCATTTCTGAAAGCCTCATATTTTTTCTCCCGTTGCCAGGTAGTATCCTTTTCCAGCAATATCCAGCACCAGTACCAATTAATGAGCCTGATATTCACCTCTATATTACTGTACCAGTTGATACCTTTCAGGTATGGGTTTTGTTTCTCCCATGCCGTCACCAGTTCTACAAAAAGATCAAGTTTTTTATGATCGCCCGTCGCTTTATAGCTGATCAATAAGGGCAGCAGGAAGTTCAGCCGGTTCACTTCCCATACTGCTTTGGCGCTACCGAACCTGTCGGTACGCATATCGATCGTTTTGGAAAAACTCAGCGGGAAACTTTTGCCTGAAAAAATATCCTGGTGAAAATTGATATGCTCATCAATCAGCAACTCTTTTCCAAAGATGTAAAACCTGTCAGGTAAGCAGGTGGCCGAAAAGGAAAAATCAATATCAAGTTTCCTGACCTTGACCTGTTCAAATGAAGGGGTTGCCGGAATGATTTTTTCTGTGAGCTTTTGTATGGTCTGTTTCGCCCTGAAAAGTAATTCATCCGGGTTCATCGTTCGGAGCCTGCTATAATACCATTTTATTCCACTCGTCATATTAAATAATTTCCAGGTAAAGACTTTTTAATTCGTTAGTAATGGCTTCCGGATAAAATACAGAAGCCTTTTGTAAGGCATTTTTGCGCAGGTTATCAGAAAGAGATGGGCTATCGATAACTTCCCTTATCAGTTTCTTAAGCGATTGCATATCTCCCGGCGCAAACAAAAAACCATTATAGTTGTGCTGCAATATCTCAGGGATGCTTCCAACAGGAGTGGAAATGACCGGCTTGCCATAGCTAAATGATTCAAGAATGGTCATGGGCATGGCTTCGTAATAGGTTGGCAGAATGAAATAATCACAGTCCCTGAAATATTTGTCCTTTTCCTTGTCCTGCGTCCATCCTATGTACTCCACAAGATCATGGATGTTGTTTTCACAGATCAGCTTTTTTAACCTTTCAACTTCGTCATTGCCTCCTACGAAAAATTTGCATTTGCCCCTCAGGTACTCCTGTTCTTCACCAATCAGCTTTATCAGGTCGAAAATCCCTTTTTCTTCAGTGATCTTTCCCAGGAACAGAAAATTGGTAATACCGGAATTGTTTCTTGGTAATACGGTCTCAATCTGCCTTTCCACCGGATTCCTTATCACCTGTCCTTTTTTAATCCTGAAAGTATCCTGCATGAATCCCATCCATCTGCCGGAAAGTATAATAACTGTTTCTGAGTTATTCACCAGAAAACGGCAGAGAGACTTATAAACTGAATTTCTCTGCTTATAACGGTCTTCAAATGCCCCTGCATGTATATGGCAAATGATCTTCTTTGAGAATATTTTTTTCCCTACAAAGCATATGACCGATTTTCTTACAATACTGCCGTCTATGGCTGTATGAATGTGAATGACCTTTATTTTCCTGTTGAAAAGAAGAGTAAAGAAGAGCTTCAGTACAGATCCTGCAAAAAAGAACATCTCATAAAACTTACTCCTGTACGACATCGTAGGAATAAAACGGAATGGCTGGATATTCTTTGAATAGATTTCAAGCACAGCTCCGATACCGCCTTTGTGGTTCTTATAATGCGGCCCGACAAATAATATGTGATCGAAAGGGGTCATTTTTTCTTACAGGGTCAGGTTTATTTTACTATGAATATTTTTAAGCTTTCTGCCCAGTTGCTGTACCGGCTGGAAGTAGCTTTTCTGCCCATCAACAATGATAAGGTCATCAACCACATTTATCGTGTGAATGCCGTAGCTGAATTCATCTTTTTTATTGGCTTTTAGTGTCATGTATTCTTCTTCTTCAAACTCACTGGTCGTTAGTTTTTTGATCTTATTGATGGTCATTGACTCTCCATAATAATTACCACAGTTTTGGGCTGGCCTGAAAATGGTGCCATCCACTTCTATGAAATTGCCGGCAGGCCTTGCTCCATTGAGATTCCTTTTTACAGGATTGCCTTTATGCAGTATATAGGGTCCGAACAGGCTGTCGCTGTAAAATATATGAAGGTCGCTGTTGAAGGAAGGACCGAGTAGCGTTGCGAACATCCAGTATTTATTTTCAAATTTCAGGATGGTTGGGTCGATAACAGGAAGATTGATGATCTCTTTCCTGTTTATAAACTCCCTTTTTACCTGGTCAAATTCGTAGCAATAAAGTGACCCGCTGAAACCATTTTCAGGAAATACATATATCCTGCCATTTTCTTTATAAACGAAGGGGTAGGAGAGGTGATCGTTTGTGTCAAGCACTACTTTCTGAGAGACCGGAGTAAGGTTTCCATCACAAACCATCAAAGATATTTTGCCATCGAGGCTGTATGTGCTGACGCTTTCAAAAAGTATGTTGACCCTGCCATCATCTGTTTTAAAAATAAACGGGTCGGCGTGTGATATGCTTTTGTCTGCAAGCGGCATCCACGTAAAACTCAGGTCTGTTCTTTTTTTACGTATGATCTCAGCAATATCTCCTTTCATGAAGCCAAGGCCCCATTGTTTCAGGTACAGTTTATCACAATATTTTTTCACAAGGCCCATAAGGCACGGTTTTGTATTGGGGAGCAGATCAGTGTGTCCGGCAGGACTAAATTGATTGCCCGGTTTAATTATGACTGAAGCTTACTGTTTCAGGCAGTATTGCTTTTTTGTAATTACAAATCATTTGATCCAGCGAATAGTTTGCTTCTACATAGTCATGAAGCGACTGGGCGTCAAAGTCTTTTTGTAATAAGGTAAACCAGGTTTTTGCAATAGAAGAAGGATCTTTTGCCTGACTGAGCATCCCCGTATTTTCAAATATCATTTCGGCAGCGCCTCCGATATTTGTCAATGAACAGGGAAGTCCTGAAGACATGGCTTCAAGTGCGGCTAATGAGAAGGTTTCAATGGAATAGGACGTTAAAGTAAAAACATCAGCTATGTGGTGAAAGGGTCTTACATCTTTTTGATGAGGCACAAAGTGAACATAGCCTGATACACTGCTTTTTTGTGCATGCTGTTTGACCTGTTCTTCATAATCTTTGTCTCCGGAACCTACATAGAGCAGGTGTGCCTTACAATTGTATTCCCGGTGAAGTATTTCCAGTGCATCAATGCCATACGTATGTCCTTTTTCCGGGAACATTCTTGCAATTTTTGCGATCACTTTATCATTTTGAGGAATAGCCAGCTGTGCCTTTAATTTCTTTTTTTCTTCAATTCCGTTTTGGTTTACAGAAAAATAACTCGTATTGATCCCATTGTAAATGACAAGTGACCGGGAAGGCCGGAAAAAATATTTTTTCCTCAGGTAGTCCTTTTGTGCGTTACAGATAAAGATCACTGTGTCATTGCCGGATATTGACCTGAAATAAACATAATTAAGAAGGTGTTCTTTTGTGGTCGCCGGTATAGTGGAATGAAGCGACAGAAAGAATTTCCTTTTCTTATTGAACGGGAAGTAAAGCTTTAATAAGAAGAATGAGAAGATACCTACGCAAAAAACTGTGTCGATCTTATTTTCTTCGAGTACAGCTTTGATCTTGCGCCCTACACGCAGATCATATTTGAATGATCTTTTAATGATAATACTGTTAACCCCGGGGTCCATTTCCGGGAAAAGTTCATTGTCGTCACTCAGGAGTATGACCAAAGGGTTCCGGCCTGACTGATAAAAGTGATTTACCAGGCTGATGAAGAATTTTTCAGCTCCACCGACAACAAGGCCGTGTATAAGAAAGGCAACTCTGGGCTCGGACATAAACTAATGTTATCTAAGGGTCGTAATTATACGACCGAAAAGTACAAACAATTACTGGCAGATGCAAGTAATTACTGCATATTTATTCTGCGTTGAAAAATTGAGTTTAGGTATAACTATACGGCAGCCTATAGTTTAGATAAGCGATTCTGGTCGTAAAACTACGAGATGTTGTAAATAGTGCCTGTGCATTTATTTTTTGTAGATCTTCAGGTTGTCATAATAGACCGTACTGCTTTCTGAAACATTCCAACGGTTTTGTCCCAGTTTGAAATAAGGCGTTCCGTTGTCATCTGCCGTTCTGCCCGTAAAAGAATAATAGAGCATATTGTCAATAAAGACCTTTACGTAACCATTGTTATCTTTCGACCACTTTACTTCGAACCTGATCTTATACCAGGTATCGGGTATAATAGTTTTTAGCGTGTCGGGCTGATAAAAATTTGTGTCATTAATATTCCTTACTACCTGGAATTTTCCGGTGAAGGCATAGATAGCTAATGTAGCAGATGCACCGGCGGTATTAGGGTGCCACTGCACCACATGGCCGTTGTTATGTTCAAAATTCTTCCACTTTTCGAAGTAACAATCATATTCTACCACCACTTCATCAGGATTATACAGGGGGTCGGAGTATTGTTGTTCTGACCTGTATCCTTCTGATGTACGTGCTGCACCGGACACAAAAGACCTGAAAGACCCTGTCCCGTCTTTGAAAATGGTAGTGGAGACCGTTCCTTCGCCAAGCTGGTCACTCACCAATGATTCTTTCGTGTCGAAATTATTCTGATAAACAAGGGTGCCATACCCGTTTTTTATTCCTAATCCTTCCGATGGAAATGACCTGATCTTTTCTCCTGATGAAGCGCTTGTTCCGCAAGTAAAGGACATCAGAACGGCCAGGGCCATCAACCAGGCGGATGCAATACTGATCCGTAATAATTTTCGTTGATAAAAGAGCGAATTCATTTCAGTTCATTATCTCTTTATGGGCAAAAGATATGCTACTGTCATTCCATCAGCAAAGCCAGGGACAGTAATAATAAGATCTGTTTTTCACCATTCTCGTTCTGCTCATGTGTATTCAGAACCTCTTTAATGGCGCCGATATTAAATATCTTTTCCATCTCTTTATTGGAGCAAATAATGTCTTCGATCACCTGTTTATGTGTTTTATACCATTTGGAAGCAGGCGTGGCAAATCCTATTTTTTTCCGGTGAACAATAGATGAGGGCAGGTACTCTTCGGCAAATTGCTTATGGATGATCTTTCCTTTGGAAAAGCTCAGTTTGTAGGAGTGGTGTAACGATTCAATAAATTCTATCAGGTCATTGTCCAGTATAGGTACCCTGCATTCAACGCTGAAATGCATCATTAGCTTATCCGTGTACATCAGAAGGTCATCAGCCAGTGAGTTACGCAGATCCAGAAAGGGAAAGGAGATAATAGATCTGTCTGACGGAAGCCTCTTATTCCATTTTTCTTTGAAAAGACTTTCTTTTCTTCTCAGGATGGTATTGGTATCTGTCAAGCCAGTTTTATTCAGCAGGCTGCTTAATTCGTTACCGGAAGAGATACTATTGTATTCCCTGTAAGCAACGAGCATGTCTTTTTCAACTGCCGCATCGTAAAATCTTCTTACGTCTTCTTTTTTGAAGTTCTTCAACCCGGTCAGCTTTAATCCTGTCCGGAGTAATCCACTCCGCTCCAGGTGTTTCAGAAAAATAAGCCCTTTGTATTTCCGGTACCCATAGAGTGGTTCATCAGCCCCCTGGCCGCTTAATACCACTTTTACATGTTCCGATGTCAGTTTTGACAAAGAATACATGGGAATGATAGAGTTGGTCGCAATAGGTTCTTCTACTATGCGGATTATTTTCTTCAGATCTTCTATAAAGTCCGTAAAATCTGTGCGTACATGAATGTTTTCAAGGTTGAGTGTCTGAGCTGTTACTTTAGCCATTTCGATCTCATCTGATTCGAACAGCCCTTCTTTAAAACCTACTGTAAATGTTTTCAGTGGTTTTACTGATTTATTTTTGGCCACCGCTGCTACCAGTGCAGAGTCAATTCCGCCGCTAAGCAGTACACCGATCTCAACATCTGACATCAACTGGCGTTCTACCGCCTGTTCAAAAAGGTCACCGTATTCTTTTACCAACGAAGAGGCTTCTTGCTTCCTGCTTCCCATTTTGGGGGTCTGTACGTAATACTCTTTTACAAGTACAATTTCCTTTTTGGAAAGATCAAAGGTCAGCAACTGCCCGGCTTCCATTTTCTTAATATCATTGAAGATTGTATCTGGTGCGCCTACATATCTCATTTTGAGTCCTTCAATGACATTTTCCCTGTCATACTCCATCTTAATATAGGATTTGAAAGGACTTATCTCAGATGAAAAAACCAGTTGATTGTCTTTGAAATAATAATAGATGGGTTTTACTCCGAACCGATCTCTTGCAATATGCAGACATTTATTCTTCTGGTCAAGTAGTGCAAACCCAAAAATTCCGTTCAGGTCTTTCAGGTGCCCGCTGATGTCTTTTTCATTAAAGTAATTGACCAGTGTCTCAGTATCAGAATGACCTTTGAAGCCCTTGAACGCCATTTTGGGCTTTAATGTATCATGGTTATATATTTCACCATTAAACGTGATAAAGGAATTGCCATCACCGGATGCCATAGGTTGCGCCCCATTCTCACTGACATCTACAATGGATAAACGCCTGTGGGCAAGCGTTACTTCATGGCCGTTTATCGTGAAATTCTTTATGCCGCTTCCGTCAGGGCCACGGTGACTGATCGAATCCAATGATTCGGGGTTATATTTAAAGTTGATACATCCTAATATGCCGCACATAAAAAATTATGTTGATGATAAAATGATTTCAGGCCGATGGGTCAGGCGTTTTTCTTTTCAGCAATGATCTTTAATCCAAACAGATTAAAAAGTAAGGAGCTGTGTTTTAATTTTTTCTTCAGAAATGAAGGGCAACCCTTATACATGTTTTCAATAAAGATCATGAATGAGATATTCAGGCCGATGTAACCAAGCTTGCTGTAACCTATATACCCTTTTATCCTGTGATAGCCCGTTGCTTTTAGCTGTGCACGCATTTCTTTATAGGTATATTCTTTCAGGTGGAACCCTTCTGCATTCTCACAAAAATCTCTTGAGATATCATGGGGGCCGGTCAATTTATGAGGAGTTACGATAACCAGTTTGCCGTCATTTTTCAAAAAGGTGTGGTAAGCACGGAGCAAAGGTATTGTATCATCGGGATGAAGGTGTTCAAAAACCTGGTTGCTGTAGATGATATCATAAGCTCCTGCCGGTTCTGTCATGTCAAAGCCGTTGAATATCTTCAATTCAAAATTATCAGGCTTTCCTTCTACAAAGGGAATGCTGTCAGCTACTTCGTATGCTACGATCTTTTTATAATGTTTTGCCAGTTCTTTACTTAATAAGCAATCGCCTGCACCGATCTCCATCAGTATTTTGTTTTTATCGAACAACCGCTTCAGCAATTTAAGCTGCCAGTTCATTCTTGCTTCGGGAGTAGCATCAACACCATGTGTTACTTCCGGGTAGGTAGTAAAGAGGTCGTTATAGACCCTTTTATACAGTATCCTTCTATCCTGGAGGGTGCTCTGTCTTAATTCATTCGCCAGCTTTTTTTCGAGAACAAAGTGCTGGTATTTGTCGTATGCCATAAGGTGGAGGTTTTTAGTTTAAAGTAAACGGGTACTCTTTTTATTTAGTTTAAGTATTTGTTATACAGATCAACATAGGATGCTGTCATTCTTTCAGCTGTAAATTTTTCAGATATCAGTTGGTATGCATTTTTCCCAAGGGTTTGAGAATACCCTGCATCCTGTTTTAATACGTTGATCTTTTCGATTATCTGTTCTTCATTTTTAGGATCGATCAAAAAACCATTGACCCCGTCTACTACGATCTCGTCTGTGCCGCCTCCACGGGTGGCAATTACCGGTTTAGAAGAAGCCATGTATTCCACAATTGAATTCGATATTCCCTCGCCGTGGTTTTCAGAATTTGTGATCAAAATCCCCGTATCCACAATTTGTAAAATAGATTCTATGTCATGACGGTTGCCTAAGAACTTTATTTGCCTGTCCAGCATATCAGCCGGTACTTTCGCTTTTACGGCATCCATATAAACCCCGTTACCGATCAGCAGGAAAACCAGGTTTTTATCGGCTGCACACATTTTTGTAGCTGCTTTTACCAATGTATCATGATCTTTCCTGATCTCAAATGCCGCCACCATGGCTATAATGAATTTATTGCCCTTACACTCTCCGAGAATTTCCTTTTCTACTTCACATGGCGGTCGCAGATCTTTAAAGCGATTCATATCAATACCGTTGTATATGCACACTGATTTTCTCGGGGGAGTCTCATACGCTTTCAAGCCTGCCAATGAATTGGCGATAAACACTTTGGCGAATGGGGACAATAATTTTATACGGTAATAAAGTGATTTATTGAATGAATTCAGCTTGGCAGATGCATCATAGATTATACCATGCAACAGCGTCTTATTGATAAATGCATTGGCAAAATTCAGGTAAGCGCTGGCTGTGACATCCCATGAATGAATAATATCAGGATTAAAGGTCTTGATGATCTTCCGGAGTTTAAAGACCAGGCTGAAATCTTTACTGTTTTTTTTGGTAATGGTTTCAAAAGTGATCGGCAGGTCATATACGTAAGGGTAATCTACCGTATCTGTCAGGGAGACCAGGTAAATATCGAAGTTATCTTTATCTTTCTTTAACCCTTTGATCAGTTCAAGCATTCTTCTTTCTTTGCCACCTTTTTTCAGGGTATTTATGACCATCAAAATTCTCATAGCGGGTACGGGTGAATTAAAGCATAATGATAGAAAAAAAGCTTCATATTTCTAAATATTGTTACGGGAAATCTGAACAGGTTCTTCAGGCTGAAACTCTTCATCAGCATGACTTATATAGCGAAGCTCAGCTGCCAGCGAACCGGTGATCAGGTACACAAAGCCTGAAATTAATTCCCGGTTATGACTGGTGATATAAAGTATGACATAGATCAGGCAAACCAATACCGGGGAAAAAAGCCTGATGTTCCAATACCGGGCGATAAATGAGAACAGCATAGAGAAATATATCACGGCTCCAACCATCCCGAATTCGATGAACATCAGCAATACACCGTTATGTGCATCGTAACCCTCATCACCATAATCCCTTGCCATGAAGCCTTCATGTCCTATCCCAAATATCTGTTCTTCGCCATTCATTACTTTCATATAAGCATTATAGGCTACTTCCGATGCCTTGGCCCGCCAATCCATGGAGTCAAGGGATTCTGCCTTGAAGCTATTACCCATGGCCCGGTTGAAGATTGCTACAGGTTCATCGATGAGCCTGGCCGTTATGATCTCCATGAACTTACTGTCTATATGAAATACAATGGTCAGAAACTGGAAAAGAAATAAGGCTAAAACCAGGCATGAAACGGTAACCACTATCAACCGGTAAGCCTTTTTGGAATTTTTAACTGATAAAAGCCCTTTTGCGATCAGCACTATTGCAACGATAATAAGGATCAGCAAAGCGCTTCTTGAAGTAGATAGCAATACCCCGAAAAACATAAAAGGCATCATGTAGAGATTTCTTTTGTGCCCGTGGTCGGCCAGGTAATCACTCAAGAGAAATACAAAAGTGACAGCGCAGATGTATCCAAAGAAATTGTGATTAAAAACAGTATAGGCAGGCGTAAAGCTGAAATAGATCCTTACTATCCGCAACTCACTTCCCTGCATATATGTCCAGATAAGATCCCCGAGACAGGAAAATCCGGCAATAATTATGCTTAGTGCGAATATCTTATACCCGCCTTCCCGCAGGTAAAAGAAATAGGCGAGGTAAGCATATACAACAGTGAAAAAATATTCTTTGACAATGGATGATGTGAGCAGGCCATTCTCAAAAGTAATGGCCAGTGCGTAAACAACAAATACCAGGATCGTGATGCCATACGATGTTGTCAGAAAGGCGGGAAAGCGAACGTACTTTGCATCATTTAGTACCTTGACCAAAAGAGCAAGGGCGACAAATGACCTGAAATTCAATGGTAACCCGGGCATATCAAAGTTGATATCCGCGATAACGCAGACAAATAGGAGTACAGCGATCTGCTTTGGTTTGTTAAGCAAAGCATAAGCAAACCAGATCGCCGCTGCGATCATCAGTATAATCTTAACTACCGCCATATTGCCTGTTGATACTATTATCTTTTATCGGGTACTCAGATCTGCGAAGCAGCTGTTTTCGGCACGTATATTTTTTTTACATTTCTCAGAGCAGTGTGTAAGAATGGATAACGAAGAAAGGTTTTCTGCATCCAGAGCTTTACGCTCACTTCTTTTTTTTGTTTCAGGAACGAAAATGAATCTACGGCTTCGGGATAACTACGCCATTTGAAGGCCATAGCGAATTTTTTCCGATGGTACATTAATTCAAATTCTTCTTCTATCTCTCTGCTTACATTGTATTTTTTGATAAAATATTTTTTTATTACATAGTGATTTTTCAGGAACCCGAACCTCTTTGTAAGATCTTTGGAGCGGGATATAGATTCCTGCATGATACGGTAAGTGGCGGTACTTTCAGGCAGGTATTTGAAATTGGTCCGGATGGATAATTCAAGCCAGGTGGGAAGATCCTCGTATGTAAACCCTGCCTTTATATACTCATTGATATCAACGTATTCATCAAAAAGGGACTTTTTGAAACAAACAGTTAATGTATTGAGGAAGAATTTATTAGTTATCAGTGCTTCAAATATTTTACCGTCAAAAACAGAAGGCTGATTCTTTGAGTTATAGTTCTCAATGATAGCACCATTGCTGGTGAGCAGGAAATGTGCATCGGTATGCACCACTCCATATTCAGGATTGTTTTCCAAAAAGCCGATCTGCATTTCCAGCTTCATCGGGTTATGCCAGTAGTCATCACTGTGGCATACGGCAACATACTTTCCTTTGCAAGCCTTGACCGTATCGCGGAAATTGCCAAGGACCTTCTTGTTAGGTTCCTTAGGCAACACCCGTACAATGCCGGGAAATTTTTCCTGGTATTCAAGAGCAATAGTCCTGGTACCGTCTGTGGAGCCATCGTCTCCCACCACTACTTCAAAAGTATAGCGGGTCTTCTGGGCAAGGATGCAATCCATTGCCTGGCGTATATACGCTTCCTGATTGTAAGACATGAGTGCAACACTCACCATAGGGTTACTTGTGTTCATAACTAAATAGAATTTTTCTGAGTACGAATAACATAATGATAAACTGGATCAGGAAGCCGGCGGCATACCCCATGGTAGCGCCGATGGTTCCATATTGATCTATAAATAAAATTGAGAGTAATGCGAAAAGCGTGCAGCTTACTATTTCAACGATAATAAAGGTTTTTGTCATGGCTTTAGCCAATAATACATATCCCAGTACCCAGGTGATCATCTTGAAAAAGTCCCCGGCAAGCTGAAAGGCAAACAACCCTTCCATGTCCTGGAATTTTTCCGTAAACAGGATATTAATGATCAAACCACGGAAAAAGAATATAGCAAGTGAAGTAAGCAGGAGGAATGGCACTACCAATTTATATACGGATATGATCTCATTCCGTATTTCAAATTTTTCTTTTAGGCCAGATAATTTTGGCAGATAATATACGCTAAGAGATGTCGTAATCACCTGCAGGTATATTGTTGATATCCTGTTCACACCTTCCCATAGCCCTGCATTGTCTAAGGATGTTTTTGCTATATAGCTTCGTACAATGAGCTGGCTTTGATTAATGGCAACAACGCTGACGAGGGTCATGAGTGCAAATTTCGCAAGCCTGATGGCCGCCGTTTTGCTAAACCCCGCGAAAAATAAACGCCATTTGAACCATTTGGATGAGGTGACTATAGCCAATGTTACAAAAAAGACAACTGACTGATAGGTCACTGCGGCGATCAATGCGCCCGGTATGCCAAAGTTCAACGCTAATATTACTGAGAACAATAGCCCGGTAAGACTGCCAGTTATGTTTACTACAACATATTTTTTGAATTCACGATAACCATTGAGCACTGCTACCAGCATGGCGTTAAACGCATATAGGATTATAGTAGCCCCGAAAATGTGAAATATATATTCATAGCCGGGATCTTTCAATATCGATCTGGAAAAGTATCCTGCCCCGATGATAAGTGTAATTCCGCATATCACTGAAAGGAATGCTGTAATACGGAATCCTGTTGAAAGGAACAGTTTTTGTTTATTTACCGAGTCACCATACTGTGCAATATGCTTGGTCATCCCGGTATTCATACCCCCGGCACAGATTGTAAGCAGCATGTTGCTGAAGTTGGTTAACTGCCCCAGCAGTGCAATACCGGATGGTCCGATGGTACTGGCAACTACTTTTACACTTATGAATCCCGTCAGCATCCTGATCAATGTGGCTACTGCGTTCAAAAAGGAGACCTTAACAAGGTCAGTAGTAAATATTTTTTTCAGCTTTAGCAGCATGTTTGTTATTCATTGGGTCCTGCCGTTGCCGGCAAATAATCTTCAATAAGGCGGTATCAGAGGATAAGCATGCTATACGGTTTAGCGTATAATATGCCAGTATTCAGAAGGAAGTGTAGCCGGATAAACTGCGGCCGGTATCATTCTTTTCAGGATGACTATCCCACTTGTAACCTTGCTTCCTGTAGCGGGCTTATGGTTTCCAGGTTATCTTTTCTTATTTCGGCCACCAGTGTTTGCCCCAGTGACGGAAGAGTGATTTTTACAGTATTGGTCCTGATCTCAACCACATTACCTTCCCACATCATCAGCGGGCCATTGATGATCCTGACCCTGTCGTTGAGATTTACATTCGTTTTTTCTACACTGACGTGATCGTACTCATTCAGGAATTTTTTTATCGTATCGATCTCATCATTGCGTATAACAGCCGGCTTATTCAGCCAATGCACAAAGTTTATTACACCATCTGTTTGCTTAATGCTCAGGTGTTCCTTTTCAGATACATGCACAAAAACGTAAGAAGCAAAAAGCGGTTCTAAAATTACTTTTTTTCTGTCGGCCCATCTTCTTTCAACTTTGTTCAAAGGGCAATAGACTTGTATTCTCTTTTTTTCGAGCAGTTCGGCTACTTTCTTTTCCCATCTGGGGCGGGTGTAAAGAGCGTACCATTGTTTTGTTGTGATCGGGATCATGGTTCAGGTTTAAGGTCCAGAAATGTTATAACATTTTTACTGGTTTTTCAGGAAAGGCTCCGCCCATCTCACTTACAGGTACAGACCAATAATGAGTGAAGGTGGGAGGGGCTGGTAATGGTGGCCGGCAACTATTTCTGTTGTTTCACGTGTTTCCTTTGCTTCTTTACCTTTTTACCACTATTATCATATATGTATCCATAACCGTATCCGTATCCATATCCATTTTTCGTAAAACCACGGGAACGAATACCGTTAAATATTATTCCAACATTCACCAGATGGTGGTGTATCAGATTATCCTGTTCAAGTCTTTCGATATACACTTTGGGAGTGTATTTATGTTTTACAACATATAATGTTGCATGACATAAAGGAGATAATACATAGGCATCTGAAAGCAGTGTGGACGGCGCAGAATCAATGATCACATAATCAAAAATATCTTCCAGGTAATTAAGCAGGTCCTTCAATCTTTCATTCATCAGCAATTCTGAGGGATTATCAGGAAGTGTACCGGCGGGTAGGAAAAATAAGTTTGTATTGGCTGCAGTTCTTTTAATCACCTCTTCAGGTTCACACTCACCCCATAAATAGTTGCTTACTCCTTTTTCATAATCCACATTCAGCTTTTCACTCAGTGACGGGTTGGCAAGATCGAGTTCCAGCAGGACCACTTTTTTACCTGTCATTGCCAGGCTCAGCGATAAATTAAGCGCAACAAAGCTTTTGCCTTCACCTGATAAAGATGAAGTCACGAGTACTCTTTTTTTGCCGGCATGATTTACCCCCAGGTATGCCAGTGATGTACGTATTCTGCGGAATTGTTCTGCAATGAAAGTTCTTTTTCCTTCCTGTATCACTAAAGGGTCTTTGGAATTGTCAAGCACAACTTCACCAATTATCGGGAAGGAGGTCATGTCTTCGATCTCTTTTCTGAAGGTTATTTTCCTGTTCAGCATTCCTTTTACATTGATAAATCCGACAGGCAGTGCCAATGCAAAGAAGGCAGCAAGCATATATATCATCATCGGCTTCGGGCTTACGGGATAGGGCAAGGCATGTGCTTTATCTACTACCCGGATGTCAACGATAGTTGAACGGTAGGAAAGCTCAGTTTCTTCTTTTTTCTGCAATAGAAAAGAATATATTCCGCTTTTAATGGCCTGTTGCCGGTTGATATCGATCAGATCCCTTTCTTTCTGGGGGATCTTCTGTAGCATGGTCGCGTACGTGTTATTGGACGCCGTCAGGTTCAGCTTACTGGCAGAAAGGCTTGACCGCTGGTTACGTATGTTTTCCAGCACACTTGGTTTTAATTTGTTGATCTCACCTTTCAAAGAGGTCAGGACAGGATTATTTTCACCAGTTGTTTTTTTAAGTTTTTCGTATGCTAGTTCTTTCTCGTTGAGTTTATTGATCAGATCTGTCAATATGGGATCTTTCAGTCCAAGTGTAGTAGGAGATACCTGGCTATTATTATCTTTTGACAAAAGTGATTTTTCTACCTCGTCAAGAACCGATAACTGGATATTCACTTCACCCATTTTCGTATCGATTTCCCCCACACTTTTTAAATACATTTCGCCTTGCTTGCCAATGTCCACTGCTTCTCTTGAAGATTTATATGACTGGGCTTTTTGTTCAATCTCTTGTAACTCTTTTTCTACAACCTCCAGGCGTTTATCTACAAAGGTCAGCGTGTTCACAGCCAATTTAGCCTTATCATCGATGGTGGCTTTGTTATATGCGATTATAACTTCGTTCAACACTTCTTCAGCCCTTCCGGGTACTTCATCTCTTTGCGTCAACGAAATAACGGTAGAGACACGGCTTCCCATGACCTTTAGCCGGGAAGCATAACTGCCCGCTGCCGCAGACGGTTTCATCAGAGAAAAATATAACTGGCCTTCAGCTTTGGAAGAATAATTTTTGTTGGGCACGAATTTAAGTTTGCCGTATTCCGTCTCTACTAACTTATTGACGGGATATTTTTTGGCAGCTATTACAACCTGGCTATCCTTTTCTGAGAATGTAAATTCGGCTTTACTGACTTCTTTCAGAGTCTCCGGATTAGCAAATTCTATAGTGACCGGAGAAGTATAATAAGCTGACTTATGCATCATTTTTGCATCTTCAAAAAATGTCGCATACAGGTGAAGATTTTTTACTACATCTTCCATCAGCGTCTTTGATTTCAGAACCTCAACCTCATTTTCAATTAATTTTTTACCTGATAGCTGATCAAGTTGAGTCATCATTTCTGCTTCAACCTGTCCTTTTGATTCATCCGCTATCATTATTGAAGCAGTGGCATCATACTGGCGGGGGCTTATGCGCAGATAGAACCAGGCGCAAAACATACACAATGCCAGGAGTACAACAAATACAGGCCAGTAGGGTATATATTTAAAGAAGACTTCGCTTAATGCTTTCTTATCTTCTTTTTTAGGTTTTATTTTTTGATTGTTCTGTTGCATGAGCACTATAGATTAAGGTTCGTAACGGTTTGATTAGTTTCTTTGCGTTGCTATTACCGCCAGCGATAAGGCGCTTAAAGCCACACCGATCCATTGTATCCCTCTGCCTGCACTTGCAATTTTGGCCTTATTCGGCTCCACATATACAATATCATTCGATTGCAGATAGTAAAAGGGAGATGAAAAAAGTTCATCAGAGTTCAGGTTTATCCTCTTGATTATCTTTTGATCCTTTTCCTCCCTGATGATCATTACGTTCTGCCTTTTGCCATAAATGGTAAGATCTCCCGCTAATCCAAGTGCTTCCAGTAAAGAGATCTTTTCATTAGGTACTGTAACTACAGTCGGATGAGTCACTTCACCGAGAACAGTTACCCTGAAATTGATAAACCGGATAGACACAATCGGATCAACCAGAAGTTTAGCATCCATAAGGCTTTTAGCAATATTGTCCTTCAACTGGTTTTTAGTGAGACCTTCTGCTTTGACATTGCCGATCACGGGGAATTGTATATTTCCTTCAGAGTTGACCAGGTAACCGATCGAAGTACCTGCTCCTGTAATATTTGGCGAATTGAAAATTGCTGTCGCTTCAGGGTTAAGACTGCTAACGCTAATACTCAGAATGTCATTTTTCTGAATTAAAGATTCAGGGAATGGGCTATTTGTCGGGATAGCTCCGTCCTGCACCGCAGGGAAATAGATGATTTTTTTTGTGTTGGTACATGATGTAGCCAAAAGTAGGGTAAGGACCAGGATAAAACCAGTCACTCTTTTGATAAAACCGGACTTCATACGCATAATTTGTTCCTCTTTGATAAAATACTTCCTTATCAAAAAAACACCGGTTTTTTTAATGCCGGAATTTCTTTGCACCAATCAGATGTAAAACGAATCTTAGATTGTTCAGAAGAATTGGAACCAGAGGTTAGGGCGGACTTCAATAGGAAGGAGGACTGAATTGAGGCTCTAAAGTATATTTAAATTAAAATACTATTCTGTTCTTTTTTGTTCAGAGTTTGTGGGGGCTAAACTGTTGGCCTTACAGGCTATACAAGCAGGGAGAGCAGTTTTTTGTAACCTGTTTCTTGTATCAATTCGATTAGCCGCTGGTTGGGGGCAGATGGTTTACTTTTTGATACTTCTCCTGACAACAAAGCAATGATCATATTATATTTTTTTGAGAATGTGAACTGCAATATCTCATTATCAACATTTCTTTCTTTACCCTTGCTTTTACTTCCCCTTTTTACGTTTGCAAAATCTTCCCATAGATTGTATAGGGTATTTTTTTCTTGCCCGGATGCAACAAGGTATGTTTTTCCATGCCAGATATATTCAGCTCCTTCGTCATAATGCCCGGTCAGCAGCAGGGCTTCACAAATGATCAATTCATAATCGGGAAAAGTAAAAGGTGAATCTTCTCTTCGTGCTATAATACCTGCATGATATCGTTTAGCTTCAGCCAGTATGAAATCTATTGGTAATCCCATATTGTATGCATGGTACAGTTTGGCTGCGATAAACCTTCCGAGAATATGATCAGGAAAATCGGATGTTGCAGTGATGGCAGCAATTTCTGACATATGGGTTTTTAATTGTTCTTTATTTTTGGTGAGCCAAAACCTGAATATCTGCATAGAATGTGCGAATATTCTTCCTTCTTCCGTATCATTGGCCCGGAGGTAATGGCGTAAACCATCTCCGTAGTAACCATTTAGCCGGTCCATATTCACCAATTTCTCATAATAATAATACTGCCCTGTAACTGTTTTAGCAATTTCACGCTGGAATTTGTCAATCAGGGAAGGATTCCTTTCAAGGAAAATTATTGTTTGCTCGACCAGCGGATAGAATATCCTTTCCTGGTTCGCTACTACTTGTGTATGTTTGAATAAAGAGGTCATGTACCTCAGTACTTCTTCCTTATTGACTGCTGTATCAGGATTGTCATTCTTTACAGAAATATGTTCAACTTCTTCGATTGAATTGAAACCACAGTATTTAGAAAGAATGGTAAGAGTAGAGGAAGAGGGGGGGTAGTCTGCTTTTACAAGTCCGAAAAAACGGCGAAGTGTATTAGCGTTTACAGTTTCGCCCGTTTTTTTATATATGTCTTCTACCATCTGGTTGCAATCTCTCGACGAGATCACTTTTCGACCAAAGCTATTCTCCAGTTCTTTTTTTAAGGATGATAGTAAATTTTGCCTCATATATTAACGCCGGGTGCACTAGTAATGGGGCCGGCTATTGCAACTCTTCTTTCATTTTGCCCAGCACATCTTTCTCCAGCATCTTTTGTGCAACGAGGATCATGTTTTTAAAAGCTTTACTTTTTGAAATGCCATGACCTATTACAACAGGCTTTGCTACTCCAAGTATTGGAGTGCCTCCATAGTTTTCAAAATTGAAACGTTCAAAGTACCCGTCTTTGATTTGCTTCCGATGGCTGACCTCGTATAACGACTCTGCAAATTTCAGCAGTATATTACCGGTAAAACCTTCACAGACCATTACATCTGCCTTGTCTATTAATATATCACGGCCTTCTATGTTGCCGATGAAGCGGATATGTGTGTTTTCCTTTAGCAAAGAATAAGTTGCCTGTGCCAGAATATTTCCTTTTCCCTCTTCTTCCCCGACATTGATCAAACCTACTTTCGGGTTATCAATACCCAGGATTAATTGCGCATAGACTGAGCCCATTACTGCAAACTGGTTCAGTTGTTCAGGTTTGCAATCTGCATTCAGGCCAACATCTAATAATAAACCTGTACATCCGTTTTCTTTCGGTATAATTGTGGAAATAGTAGGACGAATCACTCCTTCCAGAGCTTTTATGCTGAACAATGTGCCAACCAGCATCGCTCCTGTATTACCTGCACTGATAAAAGCATCGGCTTTTCCAGAGGCAAGCAAGTGAAACCCTATTGCTATGGAAGACTGCTGTTTCTCTTTCAGCGCTTTAGTGGGATGCTCATGCATGCCAATTACCTGCTCCGCATGAATGATTCTAAACAGATCCTGGGGAACTTTATGCCCGGTCAGCAATTCATGAATTGCCGGCTGGTGACCGATCAGCAGGAGCTCCGCGGGTGATTTTTCTTCCTGGTGGTATTGGAGTACCCCTTTTACCGCTTCTAAAGGGGCGAAGTCTCCGCCCATCATATCAATGGCAATGACCATAAGCTATATTAAAATAAAAATTCTAAATCCTGAAATTACTTTTTGAATCCCAGGATTTAGAACCTAATATTCTATGCTTAATTACTTCTTAACAGGAGCCTTTTCAGCTACTACTTTGCCCTTGTAATAAAGCTTCCCTTCACTGACATGGGCACGATGACGAACATGTGTTTCGCCGGTAGCGCTGTCTGTAGTCAGTGTAGCGCCAGTGGCTTTATAATGCGTCCTGCGCTTTGCACTTCTTTGCTGGCTATGTCTGCGTTTTGGATTTGGCATAACTCAAGTATTAATCAGGTCAAAAATATTTTAGTTGTCAAAATCTTTAAATTTCTTCAATCCTTTCCAGATCGGGTTCTCTTTCTTTTCTTCTTTTGGTGTACTCATCTTTTTCAGCACATCCATGGCTGATTTGTTGCAATAAGGCCCATCCATTTTTTCATAGCTGCAGGAACGCTGCATGGGTATGCTTAGGTTAATGAATTCGTAGATCCAGTTGGCTACATCAATATGGCTCTCGCCATTGCTGATGTAATAGACATCAGGGTCTTCTTCCCGGCTGTTCATTAATTCTGGCTCTTCTACCATTTTGACCGTAATATTGAACTCATCCCACAACTCAAGCGGGAGGTTATTATTACAACGATCGCAGGTAACATCAAGACTGCCCCCGATCTCAAATTTTAGTAGCATAAAGCTGCTTTTTTTATCCAAAGCCAGCTTTACATGAGCCTTGCAGTGAAAAAAATCCTGCTGCTGGAAGGCCTCAAAGAACTTATCACCTATCTCATATTCGTAATTATGAATTCCGGGCTTTAAACCAACAAAAGCTATTTCAAATTCCCGGCGGTGACCCATAGCGCTACTTTTAATGCTTATCCCGATAATTCGGGACGGGGCGCAAAGGTAAGGGAATTCGAGGAAAATTTTTGCCTGTTTTTAGATTATTTTCGGTCTTTGTGGTTACTTTAAGGCTTTGATTATTAGTATTATTAAATTCAGGCCGATTGCAGAAGTTTTTATCCTGTTTATTTGACCAGCTAATGAAAAGCTGGAGCTGGATGCTGCTGATAGTTACAGCTATTCTTATCAAATGGGTCTCCCTTTATCCTGATTGGGTTGAAAGAAATTATACTTATGGCATTTACCCGTTCATTTCCAGAATACAGCGCATCATTTTTGGCTGGCTTCCGTTCAGTATCGGCGACCTGTTCTATGCGTTTCTTGTACTGGTGGTAGTATTCAGGACATCCAGATTCCTCAAACTACTTTTTCAAAGAAAACTAACCCGGCGATATTTTGCGTCCGGACTTCAGCAGGCTATCTTTTTCTTTCTTTTTGTCTATGTTTTTTTCAATCTTCTATGGGGGCTCAATTATAACCGTCTTGGAATAGCCGCACAACTTAATCTACAGGTAAAAAAATATACGTTGGCAGACCTGGATACACTGACAACCGCCATACAGGTAAAGCTGAACCATTATGCTGACGCAGCCAATGAAGAACAAAGAGACTCCCTTAATCGAAAAAAAAGATTATTTAAAGAAAGCGACAGAGCGTATGCTTATGCCGTGAATGAATTCTCATTTCTCCGTTATGAAACCAAATCCATAAAGCCTTCATTATTCAGCTATCTTGGTAACTATCTGGGCTTTCAGGGGTACTATAATCCCTTTTCCGGCGAATCGCAGGTGAATACTACTATACCCCGGTTTCTCGAACCTTTTGTGACTACCCACGAAATCGCTCATCAACTGGGGTACGCCAAAGAGAACGAAGCCAACTTTGTAGCCTTTCTTGCCTGCCGCTCGTTTCCTTCCAATGGCTTCAAGTATTCGATGTATTTTGACATGTATAACTATGCCATCGGGGAAGTAAGACGCAGGGATACTGCGTTAGCCAAGAATTTTCATCAAAAGCTTCATTTACAGGTAGCGAATGATATCAATGAATACCGTGATTTCTACCGCCGGTACAGAAACCCGATAGAACCGATCATAACATGGGGGTACAGCCATTACCTGAAAGCGAATAACCAACCGGCCGGAAAAGAAACATATAATGAAGTAGTGGCCTGGCTGATCGCCTACTATAAAAAATTCGGGATCGCAGCTTTATAAAATAAAAATAAAAGAACAGAAAATCAGCACTTAAAATTTATTCTTCCACATCATGCTCTCTATCGGTTTATCGGGCTGACCGCTGTATTTCGCATTCCTCTTCTGGTTGTACTTTACTTCTATTTCGCCGTCAACGGGGAAGTAAATAAGCTGACCGACAGGCATTCCTTTGTACACTTTTACTGGCTGCTTGACTGATATTTCCAGTGTCCAGTGACCACAAAAACCTACATCGCCTTTACCTGCCGTAGCATGGATATCTATGCCCAGACGCCCGGTTGATGATTTACCTTCCAGAAAAGGAACATGGGCATGTGTTTCTGTATATTCCAGTGTAACCCCCAGATAGAAGATATGCGGATACAGAACAAAACCTTCATCCGGTATTTCGAAGTATTCGATCTCGTTATGTTTTTTTGCATCCAGTATGTGTTCCCGGTAAGTGGCCAGCCATTTACCAAGGTGTACATCATACGAATTGCTGCCAAGGCATTCACGGTCATACGGGACAAGTTTTATCGTGCCTTTTTCTATCTCTTCAAGAATCCTTTTATCAGATAAGATCATGTGGTTTGTATATGAAAAGTTTCAGGGTTAGCTATTAAATCTGCAATTTTAAATCTTAAATTGGTTTCATGCCGGTTTTTTTTCAACATCAAATCAACGAAAACACCCGGTTGGGTATCTGGAAGATCGAAGAGACTGAAGATTTTTTTAAAGGCAATGTGCCGCAACACCGCGACGTGACCCACCCTCATAAGCGCCTGCAGCATCTGGCAGGCCGTTTTTTATTGCAATTTCTTTTTCCGGATTTTCCTTATGAATTGGTTCAGATCGCTGAAACCCGAAAACCTTTTCTGTCCGGCGAGCAGTACCATTTTTCTATTTCTCATTGTGGAGATTTTGCGGCAGCAATCGTGAGCAGGAACAGCCGCGTAGGAATAGATATAGAGATACCGGTTGAGAAAATTGATAAGATAAAGAACAAGTTTCTAAGTGAAATAGAACTTGCTGAATTCAAAATTGGCCCACACTTTACCAGCGACCTGCCATTCATCACCCTTCTCTGGAGTGCAAAGGAATCAGTTTTTAAATGGTATGGCGAAGGGGGAGTGGATTTCAGGACGCAAATCCGGTTACTTTCCATCGACCCGGGTACGGAGAACATCGAAGCGTATTTTGCTAAAACAAATACGCAATTCATTATTCATTACCGTCAATTCGAACACCTGAACCTTGCCTGGATCATTAACTGATCATTTTTTTGCTTTTTTCTGAAAATCATCATTAAACTTTTAACCAACATGAAAAAAGTAAAAATCTTATTGCCCTTTCTCTCGTTGACATTATTTGTTCTGTCGTGCGGCCCGAAGATCTATAAGTCGTCTGAATTTGACGGAGCTCTTGCCCGTCATAAAACAGTCGCTATTCTGCCGGCAGATGTCACTATGCAGTTACGGCCAAATGAAGCCAAAAAACTTTCTTCTGAACAGATCGCTGACCTGACCCAAAAGACAGGTTTTGATATCCAGGATAAAATGTATAGCTGGTTCCTGAGAAGATCCGGAAAATTTGAATACACCGTCAATTTCCAGGATGTGAACAGGACAAATGCGTTGCTTAAGAATGCCGGCATAAGCTACCAGGACCTTGCCTCCAAAGACAGGGCAGAAATCGCAAAGATACTTGGCGTGGATGCCGTATTGCAGAACCGTTCAAGGATGGAAAAACCTATGTCAGAAGGTGCTGCAGTAGCAGTAGGCGTAATATTTGGTGCATGGGGCAATACCAATAAAGTGGAGACGACCATCAATATTCATGACGGCAAGTCTGCTGGCCTTTTGTGGAAGTATGATTACGAGGCTTCAGGCTCGGTGGGTTCTTCTACTACCAAGCTCGTAGATGCTTTGATGAGAAATGCCTCAAAGAAATTTCCTTACAGCGCCAAATAAGTAGTCATAAATGAAATAACTTGTGAATGCCGCCATTTAAAAGGCGGCATTTTTAATGCGCTATATCATCTTCATTTTCTCCGGGCTCCAATAAGTGCAGATCAACAGCTTCCATTCCCGATATTCCATCTATGGAACCACGGATATGCGCTGCATTCAGCAAAACTTTCTCCAGTTGTTTTTCCCTGGCCTTCCATAATTTTTCCATGGCATCTCTTTCTTTTTGAATGGAAAGTTTCATGCTCATGAACCCTTCCCGGATAGCTTTCCACTGTTCGGCGAATTCGGAACTGGTCAGATAACCATAAAGCATGTGCATCTTATCGCCTTTATTGTCTTGGCTTTTCAGCGCGGTTGAAACTTTAATGATACCATCCCTGAGCATATATACAACTGCTTTTACTTCATTGAAGGAACATATCCACACTCCGTCTTTTTCACCAAACCTGTCCATGTCCTTTGGTAGCGCCTGGGTAACGATCACAGCTACGTCAGCGCCCTGGCTGCGCATATCTGCTTTTAATTTTTCGATCCAGTCATTGGCAAAATCCCGGGTCCGTTTACTTTCAAAGATGATCTTACCGCATTCCTGCCCGAATTTATTCCGTACAGTCTGTATGCAATCGGCACCACGAACTCCTTTGCCTACTTCATTGACCTCATCAAAGGGAAAAGCTGTTCTCAGCATTTCTTCCAGTGCCAGTTCCTGAACTTCGCCCTGCAATTGCATGGAGCCCTGTTCGGCTTTGCGTTTCATTTCTTCCGCTAGTTTTCGCTGCACTTCTAATTTCTCTTCCATTTCTTTCAGGCGCAACTGGAACTCTGTTTCTTTGGCTGCAATACGCTGTTCTTCGAGTTTTCTTATTTCTTCGGACAGTTTTTCTCTTTCCTGCTGCAGTTTTTTCTGAACAGATAATTCCAGTTCCGCTTCTTTATTCTTCAGTTCCTGTTCTTTTTTTAAGAAATCCAGTTGTTGCTGGCGGGCTTGTTTCAGTTTTTCTTCGTTGTCTTTGTTGTTTTGTTCCAGCATCTTTAGCTGGTTTTCAAAGTCAGCAGCTATGTCCTTGCGTAGTGATGCTGTAATTTGCTCTTGTATCTCTTTTTCCCTTTTTTGTAGCAGTTCTTTCCAGTCAGCTTCTTTACGGCTCATCTCTTCCTCCTTTTTTTTCAGATGATCATTCATTTTTTGCCGCAGTTCCTGTTTTTCTTTTTCAATAGCATCTTTTAGCTCATCATTTAATGCTGCTTCCAGTGGAAACTCATGCTGACAATTAGGGCATTTAATATTTGTGGGCATCCGTCACAGGTTTATATGGTCAAATCTACTGAATAAAAAAGGCGTCTGAATTAATTCAGACGCCTCAGTGCCCCGGATCGGAGTTGAACCGATACGGCCATTGCTGGCCACAGGATTTTAAGTCCTGCGTGTCTACCAATTCCACCACCAGGGCGGTTATTTCAAAAAAAATCCTCCGCCTGTGTGGCAAGAGGATTCAGAGCGGAAGACCGGGCTCGAACCGGCCACCCCGACCTTGGCAAGGTCGTGCTCTACCAAATGAGCTACTTCCGCATGATGATCAATACCAAAGAACTAAAGGGCTGCAAAAATAAGGCATTAGCCTTTTTCGAAAAAAATATTTTTACCCTGTTTTATTTATACTGGGGAGTGTATAATGTGCTTTCCTGCACCGGTACCGCCGGCTTTTCAAAACGCTTGGTATAAAGCATGTAGCAGCCGCCCAGAACAAATGCAAGGATACAGAATATCTGCAGGTAAAACAGAAAACCGGAGGAGGAGACCCAATTATGAGTAAAGTCGCTGTCCTGTACTTTTTTAAGTTCCTGATGATATTCGTGTTGTTGGCTCATGGCGAAATTTTGTGGTGCAAAAATAATGGTTCGGGTCAAATAATTCACTTTGTGTTACCGGTAATTTCTGAAAAGGTTTTCTTTCCTTTTACAAAGTGCAACCAGGCTATATTCTTTTGCAGGTGACCGTATAACTTTCCTTTTTTGGATGCTGGCATCAGGCTCTTTTTCCGGTATCGCCACCACCATTTGGCAAAGGCCAGATGGGCCCTTAGTATGGCGATGAAATAGCCCCCGTCGCCGGTCAGCAAACCTTTCCAGGCGGATACGCCATCAAGAATATTGCGGACCGACATCACCCATACTCTCCTGGAAAAAGGCAGGTTCTTCGATAGCATGATTTTATTATTGCGGAAATTGAGGTAAGTTTTTTTGCTGTTACCCCGTGGCAATGTGCCGCCCCCGACATGGTACACTATTGACGCAGGGCATGAGTATATCTTATATCCTGCCAGTTGTATCCGCCAGCAGAGATCGATCTCTTCCTGGTGAGCGAAGAAATATTCGTCAAAACCTTTCACTTCATGAAAAACTTTTGCCTGTATAAAAAGAGCGGCACCACTGGCCCAGAAGATGGGTTCTGTCTGGTCATATTGTCCATGATCTTCTTCACAGATATCAAATATCCTTCCTTTAGCAAATGGGTAACCATATCTATCTAACCAGCCACCTGCAGCTCCGGCATATTCAAATAGCTGTTTATTATGAAAGGAAAGAAGTTTAGGCTGGCAGGCGGCTATGGATGTATCACTTTCCAGCAACTGAACCATGGGCCCCAGCCAACCTGGAGTTACTTCTACATCTGAATTGAGTAATACATAATAATCTGCCTCCACCAGTTTCAAAGCTTCATTATATCCTTTGGCAAAGCCTGTATTCTTTTCAAAGCGAATGACACGGATAGAGGGATAGTTTGTTTGTAAGAATTCAATAGAATTATCCGTAGAACCGTTATCAGCTACGATTACTTCATAATTACCATACCCGGAGGAAAGCACTGAAGGAAGAAATTGCTGTAAGAACTTTTTTCCATTCCAGTTTAGGATCACAACGGCTATCTTGGGCAAAGGCATCAGGCTGAACAACTAAATTTGTTCAAAAATACGGGAAGGCGTCTGATCCTTATTAAATTCGGCAAATGTTTCAGCAAATTTTAAATCTTCGGACAGCGTTGGCGCTGGTGGCCATTGCCATTGTTACCGGCACTGTCTTTTATTCGCAGTATGTATCCCGGAAGATAGCTAAAGAGGAGAAGGCAAGGGTGACCGCATTTGGCGAATCTTTAAAGATCAAAGCATTGAGCGAGGATCCGAATGTGTTGTTGTACACCAACCGGATCGCGGTAGAAAATGATGAGATACCCATTATAGAAACGGATGAAAAGAACAACCCAACCGGCACTTATATCAATCTTGATTCTGCTAAGATGGCCCAGGATACCGGTTACCTGCGGAAGATGGTACAGAAGTTTGCCGGTATCAACGATCCTGTACAGGTGGAGATTACCGATAATCCCGTTACTTATAACAAATACTATTACGGTGATTCAGTACTGCAGAATGAAGTACGGTATTATCCTATTGTACAGCTATTCATTGTAGGATTATTCATCATAGTTATCATTCTGACACTCCGCAGCAGTTACCGGTCGGTGCAGAACCAGGTGTGGGCGGGCATGGCTAAAGAAACTGCTCACCAGCTGGGTACGCCTGTTTCTTCATTAGAAGGATGGGTAGAGATGCTGAAAGAAAAGAAAAGTGAGGAACAGATCGTACATGAACTCTCTAAGGATGTTGACCGGTTACGACTGGTATCTGATCGTTTTGGCAAGATCGGCAGCACTCCGCAACTGGAAGAGACGGATATATTGAAACAAGTTAATAATATGGTGGAGTATATCCGGAAAAGGGCGCCCGGCCGGGTAAGTTTTTCTGTTAACAGTCACAATCATGATCAGATACCGGCCATGATCTCCCCGCCGCTCTTCGATTGGGTGATAGAAAACCTCTTGAAGAATGCGCTGGATGCGATGGAAGGTAAAGGAAGTATCCATATTGATATACGGGATGAGAAGGATGGAGTGTATATTGATGTGACCGATTCGGGCAAAGGTATCGCTGCAAAAAATATCACTAAAGTGTTCAAACCCGGGTTTACCACCAAAAAAAGAGGGTGGGGACTCGGACTTAGCCTGTCCAGGAGGATCATTAAGCAATATCACAAGGGCGAGATATTTGTAAAACATTCTGAAATCGGGAAAGGAACCACATTCAGAATTGTTCTGAAAAAATAAACCGCTTACATTTGCACTCCCAAATGGTGTTGCCCGGGTGGCGAAATTGGTAGACGCACCACTTTGAGGTGGTGGCGCCCGAAAGGGTGTGCTGGTTCGAATCCAGTCTCGGGCACAAA
>JAEUVK010000028.1 GCA_016787135.1 Chitinophagaceae bacterium
ACAGAAAACTACTGCAAAGAATTCTGTCTACAGCCTCGGTATGAATTTCAGGTATGGGGGCTCGGTTTATACATTCTTTTTCGAGATGCTGTATGAGTATAAGAAGCTCAGAACGGCGGATGAAGCTTTAAATAAAGCATATAAGACCACAGGCAATGTGGAAATAATCAGCTCTTCACTAAAATGGGAGGAGATACATCCCAATACACTATCCATTGGCGGCGACTGGCGCATCAGCCGAAGCGTGATCATCAATTACGGTATGCGCTGCGTATTCGACAATAACTGGAAGTTCCGAACATTCGTGCCGGTAGCTACAGTGAGCTGTATGATGCGGTAGAAAACGACTGAGGTATTTATACTGTACAGTTAACTCATATCATCAAATATTTTTTTAACCTTAAATTTTTAAAAATGAAAATAATCTTTCAAAAAGCAATGGTAGTTGCTTTTGTCATTTTGCTGGCTGGAAAAGCTGGCTCGCAGGAATGCACTTTCGGTAAAGTACAAATGAAGAAACAGTTTTCTCTTGCAGAACTTGAATCCAAGTGGGCTATCTATCTGAAAGACCCGGGATTTAAAGCGGTAGCCGATAACCTGGCAGGTCTTGGATTTAAAAGGATCGCCAATAATGACAAATTCGCATGGGGATATACAGGAAGTTTTACCAGCGATACGGTTTTAGGCACAAGCCCTCAGCCGGTTGAAGTATGCGTTTTTGACTATTACAAGAAGACTGCTACAGGAGGGCAAATGGCCACCGTTGTTTGGAGGAAGGTTAGTGAAACAATATATAAAGCCTACATATTATTTCCGGAAGGAGTAAAAGATGTGGCCACATCCATGGAAAGATCGCTGGAGTATTATGCTGATAATACTAATAAGATTCAAAAGGCGGACAGTTATGGAAAATGCTGGTCAAAATGTGTATTCAAGCGATTCAATGCCACAAATTGCGCAGGCGCAATAACAGCATGTGCCGGAGCGGCAGCAGCAGCGGCGGCAGCAGGAATCGGGGTTACGACACCCATTGCATTAGGAATATTTGCTGCTTGTGCAGGCGTATTCTGCCTCTATCCTCTGGCAGTATGTTTGGCCTATTGCTTATGACTGACAAAAACAAATGCGTTCATTTTCTCATGTGGTCATCCGTTGTTTGGAGGAAGGTTAGTGAAACAATTTATAAAGCCTACATATTAATCAAAAAATACTAAGATGAAATTTCTGCAAATTATTCTATTATTATTATTGGGGGCATTACAAACATCTTCGCAATCCGGCCAGAACTGCTTCAACACAAAATTTAATAATTCAGCCACTACTCTCGATTATGAGAATGCTTATTTACTGGGATACCTGGCAACGATGGTCTATCCGGATTATTTACGCTTCAGGGAGCCATCACCTGTGCCTGGCCCCGATGCTCCATGGGTAAAATATTTTCAGCACAGGAATGATACCTTCCTGCGAAAATTTACTGACCGGCTGGCGTATTTATTTTATGACCCCGATGAGAAACCGCTGTTGACCAGTGTTACAGTTAATCCGGCTATTGCGAATTCAAACCTGTCCAATTTGTCTTTGGGAAATTTAACCGTCAAAAAAGAACCGAATGTAAGATCTGTTGGCGGGGTGACATTTGATTTTCAATACCGCTGTTCACCGGATGGATATGATCCCGAAGCGATCATTATTTCTACCCCATCGACCGTATTTGTGGTCTTTAGAGGTACCGACCGGGTTAGTTGCAATGATGAGTCAAGTATAAAAGGAAAAATAGGATATGCAGCGGGAGAATGGATTACTACCAATTTCAAATTTCTGAAAAGAGCATGGCCCAATTTTAATGGTGAAGTACACCGGGGCTTTATTGAAAGCCTTACATACAACGGTTTTGCCGATTCAGTAGCATCGCGGATCAAAAACCGCTATGGCGGAGCCAATAAAAAGATATGGATAACAGGTCATAGTTTAGGAGGAGGGCATGCACAATTATTTGCCCTGTATGCAAAAATAAACTGGAATATCCAGGCGCAGGGTGTATATGTTTATGCCAGCCCGCATCCGGGTGACGGGGCCTTTGCCACGCAACTGAACAATGCGATCGGTAAAAACCGGATCCAGCGATTCGAATTTCTGGATGATCCTATTCCTACATTGGCACCACAGGCGCTGCCTTTTTTATATGGAAGGGCCGGCGTCCGCAACTGGTTTAAGGACATCAACCAGATGGAAAGCGGAAAAGAACAGATCCCTGGATGGGATGATGCAAAACTCTTCTGCGGCTTGTCTAACCTTGCTTTAAATTCGGTAGTAAAACTGGAGAACCTTTTCTGCGGCGGCGTGTTTTGTTATCATGATCCCACATGGCTGGTGAAAGGTTTGCGGAACAAAATACCAACATCTGTTTACTCTGCCTTACCTCCCGATGTACCGTTGCCAAAACCCGGAGAAAGCACCTGTACAGATTTTCAGATTACTAAAGGAAAAAATAATGATCCGCTGATCAACTTTGTGGACTGGGTAAGAGATGGAATTCAAAAAGGTGCTGAAACTGTAGTGGAAACAGCAGAAAACATTGCCTGGCAGGCAAAAAATTTCCTTGACAATTTTACCGGGGCAGCCATTGCAGAAGGCAAATATCGTATTACGAATATGAAACCGAATTCCACCAATAAAACAAAGCTGACCTGGCTGGAAGAAGACCGGGAAGATGCAGAAAAAGGGAGCACCTTGCGAACCTGGATCGTGGGCAATGACGATGCAAACAATACCTTCACTGTTGAGAAAGCCTTGCCTGTTGGTTACCGGATCAAAATGGCATCAGGTGTGGACGAAACGGATTGGTTTGGACAGGAAACAGGAAAGAAAATATCACTGTACATGGAGAACCCTGCCGTGGATGACGATGGTACCACCATCATGCAGAATGGCTGTGACGCAACGATGGCAGGGGATAATCCCCTTTGGATGGGGCAGGTCTGGCTCTTTTATAAAGTGAAAGATCCCAATTATTATGTTATCATCAATGCTATGTCAGGAAAAGTACTGGACGCCCATGATGAATGCGGGCAAAGCGGGGGCAGCTGCAAGGTAAAAACATGGCAACCCATCAGCAACAACCAGTCACAGGTCTGGAAGCTGACAAAACAATAGGATTGTTTTATATTCCATGCATGAAGCTAAGGCTACGGTTTTTACCTCTTTCTTTGAAATGAAGTATCAATAAGAGGCAGTTCTGTTTCGGGCTGCCTCTTATTTTGCAGTATCTGAATGCTCTTCTTTTTCCTTTAGTACCGGTTCATTCAGTTCCACCACATGCGCTTTTTGTCTGGCAGTCCGGCTCCGCATGGTCATATTCAGCAACTCTACTGTGAAGGAAAAAGCCATACCAAAATAAATATAGTTCTTCAGGTGCAGTTGGTGTGCAGCTTCGCTGTCCCATCCTTCGATCACAAGGCTTAAGCCGATCATGACGAGAAATGAAAGTGCCAGCATTTTTAACGTCGGGTGCTTATGAATAAACGAAGAGATCTTTGGACTGAATAAAAACATAATGGTCATGGCGATCACTACGGCCGCGATCATGATCTCTACATGTTTCGCGGTACCACCTGCTGTAATGATACTGTCAAAAGAAAAGACAGCATCTATCAGCATGATCTGACCAATGGCCTGGCCCAGTGAAAGCGGTTTTTTATTCTTTACTGTTTCATTCGGGTCTTCGCCTTCCAGCTTATGATGGATCTCCATCACAGATTTATAAATAAGAAATAAACCACCGGCAAGCATAACGATACTGGCCAGGTCAAAACCTTTGCCCGCAATACTGAATACAGCTTTCCCTTTTTGTGCCAGCAACCAGCCCAGCCCCATCAGCAACAGGCTTCTTACTATGATACCCGTGATCATCCAGAAACGGCGGGCCTTTTTCTGGTCCTTCATTTCCTTCAGACGATTCAGGATGATACTGACAAAAATGACATTATCAATACCCAGTACTAC
>JAEUVK010000058.1 GCA_016787135.1 Chitinophagaceae bacterium
GCCGATCATATTATTGATATGGGGCCACTTGCTTCTCATCTTGGCGGTGAAGTGATCGCCGAAGGCAATTATGATGATATTGTCAGCAATAATCAAAGCCTGACCGGTAAATACCTGAACCATGAATTAATGATCGAGCCGCCAAAGAACGTACGCAAATGGAACCGTTCTGTCAAAGTAGAAGGGGCCAGGCAGCATAATTTGAAAGACATTACGGTTGAGTTTCCGCTCAATGTTCTTTGTGTAGTAAGTGGTGTAAGCGGAAGCGGCAAAACAACGCTGGTAAAACAGATCCTTTACCCGGGGTTGAATAAAATAAAAGGAGAGTTTGCAGATAAAGTAGGATTTCATAAAGCCATCACCGGGGATATCGACAGCATTGCACAAATAGAGATGGTGGACCAGAACCCGATCGGTAAATCGTCGAGGAGCAATCCTGTTACCTATATCAAGGCCTACGATGAGATACGTGACCTGTATGCACGGCAACCATTAAGCACGATGCGTGGCTTTCAGCCCAAGCATTTTTCATTCAATGTGGATGGCGGCAGGTGCGATACCTGCAAAGGCGAGGGAGAACAGGTCGTAGAGATGCAGTTCCTCGCTGATGTTCACCTTGTCTGTGAATCATGCGGGGGAAAGCGATTCAAAGAGGAAGTGCTGGAAGTAAAGTATAAGGACAAGAGTATATCGGACGTTCTGGATATGAGTGTGGACGAAGCCATTGAGTTCTTTTATGAAGAAAAAAATTTATCAAAGGCCATTCAGCCGTTAAGCGATGTAGGTTTAGGGTATGTAAAACTGGGACAATCATCAGACACTTTATCAGGGGGGGAAGCGCAAAGGGTAAAACTGGCTTCCTTTCTTGGCAAAGGCAGGAACAGCGATAAGATCCTTTTCATTTTCGATGAGCCTACCACCGGTCTTCACTTCCATGATATAAAAAAACTGCTGGCTTCTTTCAATGCGCTTATTGAACACGGGCATTCTATCATTGTGATCGAGCACAATACGGATGTGATCCGCAGTGCTGACTGGCTGATCGATCTTGGTCCGGAGGCGGGTGATGGCGGGGGCACTATCGTTTATGCCGGTAAGCCTGAGGGAATTAAGAAAGAAAAGCAGAGTCATACAGCCAGATTTGTTTAATAGATTTGACAATTGCCAAATCATTAGGGGGTATCACTTAATCCCGTAGTTTTCCGCTGGATACGGCGAATTTTTTCTACGTAAAAGCTTGCATAATCGGGAAACTGTTAATAAGTTTGTCCTATCTGCTCTTAGAAGCCATCCAATCTTTCTCTGAAATCCGTACCTGCATCATTTATAAAATAGAACAACAGATCAGGTAGCCCGGTTACCCGGACCTTTTTTGTTTATATCCGCTGAATACCACCGCCACCAGGCATAATCTTCCAATCCCTTCGAAAGCTGTATCTCCAAAAACCTTGCAAAGCCCCCAGAGGAGTTTTCTATTAATCTGTTTTATAAAAACTACAAACATCAGGCTTTATGAAAAAGTTTTATTCACTATTAATTGCCGTACTGGTAACGGTGGCTGCGATGGCGCAGACAACGAACTGGACGGGAGCTGCCAATTTTGATTGGCAGAATGCTGGTAATTGGGATAATGGAGTTCCTAATACCAATACCGAAATTGCTGTATTTAACACTGGTACGACTCTTTCCGTAACCAATGTGCCCACCGCTACAATTGGCGGACTTACTATAACTGGTAACACCAATCTTACCATTTCTCATACGGGGGGTAGAACATTGACAATCGGAAATGTAACCGGAGTCGATCTTACTTTAGATGCGGGTTCTCAGTTGACAATTGGTAACAATGTAAGCGTAACACTTGCAAATAGCGCTACAGCAACAATAGACGGAACATTAACAGTTAACACTGGCAGAACCTATAACACAAATGGAACTACTGTTAAAACCACTGTTAATGGGGTGCTTGAGAATATAGGGACTGTGACTTGTGCAAGTGCTGCTAAACTTGAAATAACAAATGGGGGTATCTACGAACATGCTCAGGCTGGTGGCACAGTTCCAACAGCTACATGGAGTTCAGGTTCTAATTGTAATTTAACCGGACTTACCAATTCTTACCCTGCTGGAATGAATCAAACTTTTGCTAATGTTACTTTCAGCAGCAGTTTGACTGGTGACGTTGAGATGAATAGTGATTTGACTTGTACCAACCTGACTATTTCCAATACAGGCGCCGCAGGTAACGATTTACGCGGTACTAATAGTAATACCAATAGAATTATAACTGTAACAGGAAAATTCACTCTGACTTCTGGCCTTTTTGCAATCGATCATGACAACGGAGGTAGTGTTTTGAATGTGGCTGGTGATTTTGAAATAAGTGGAGGAACTTTAACTGAAGACGGAAGTGGAACTGCGGCAGTTAACTTTAATGGTTCCTCTGTTCAGACTTATCTGAAAACCGGAGGCACTATTTCTGGTACTTTAAATTTTACCATTAACAACAATGCAAAAGTAGATTTCGGTACATCCGTTCTTGACGGTTCTGCCGGTACATTTACCTTATCTGCAGGTGGCAAGATCATTACGGCTAATGCCGGTGGTATTCCTTCCACCATTACAGTAACGGGCACTAAAACATATAACAGTGGCGCAGATTACGAATTCCGTGGCGCATCAACTGGTGTATTCACTACCACCACCAATCCGCAGGTAAGAGACCTTACGATAAATAATACCGGCGGCAATGTTACACTGGCTCAGCCTATGACGGTTAACGGTGTTCTGTCACTGACAGCAGGTGAACTGGCTACTACAGGCACTAACCTGCTTACGATATCTGCTACAGGAAGTGCACCTACATATTCCAGTACTTCGTTTGTAAGCGGGCCTATGGCAAAAGTGGGTAACGCAGCTTTCACTTTCCCTGTTGGTAAGTCAGGAGCGGGTTTGCGCACCATCGGCATCACAGCGCCATCTGCTTCATCAACTGTAACTGCAGAATTTTTCAGAGCGGACCCTCACGGTCTTAGCAATACTATGGGCTCAGGTCTTGTTAATATCAGTGCTTGCGAATATTGGACAATGAGCAGTACTGCAGGCACAGCCAGTGCTATTCCTTCGTGGGAAAGCACAAGTTCATGCGGTAGTGGAACTTATGTTGGGAACTTAGGTACATTACGTGTTGCACGGTTAAATGCTGGCACCTGGACAAACGATGGTAATGCCGTTGTGTCTGGAAATGTAACAGCTGGTACAATCACAGCCAGTGCAACCTCCAGCCTCAATTTCTCCTTTGCGTTAGGATCTTCTGCAGCCGACAACCCGCTTCCGGTAATGTTCGCCAACGTAAAAGCATTCCAGAAAAATAGTGGTGTGCAGGTCGAATGGAGCAACCTGACCGAGAGAGACCTGATCAAATATGAAGTAGAACGTTCTTCCAACGGTCAGAGCTTTACCGTCATCAGCCAGCAATTGCCAAGAAGCAATAACAATGACAAGGAAAGCTATTCTGCTTATGATGCTTCACCTTTGAGCGGTGTGAACTTCTATCGCGTCAAAGTATATGAGATTGGTGGTAAGATCATCTACAGTAAAGTATTGAAAGTGGACCTGAGCGGCAAACAAAGCCTGAGCATTTATCCGAACCCGGTTACTAACGGACAGGTCTCTGTTTCGTTGAATTCTAAGCAAGGCCAGTATTCAGTTAAGATACTGAATAGTGCAGGTCAGCAGGTATATAGCCAGCGACTGAACCACCAGGGTGGTATGGCTACACAAACAGTAGATATCTCAACAGTAAAGCCGGGTGTTTATAACATTCTGATCACTGGTGAGAATTTCCGTGAATCAAAAATGTTTATAGTACAATAGAGTGTTTTAATAGAGAACAAAAAGACAGGCCGGTTCATTTTCATGAACTGGCCTTTTTTTATTCAACACAGGAAGGGTTGATGTCTCTATAAGGTTACTTTAAGTTGCAGTATGTGTTATTACTTAGTTCCTGATATTTTCTGTAAAAGTCATAGTAACTCAGTTATTGCTGGTATAAATTAGTAATGACATACTTCTGTGTGGATAAAGACGATAGAATACGAAGTAATTCTTCTTGTTCTTTGTTTTGACTTTTCGCCGGTAATTGTGTCCCATATCCTGTACCACCATGAAACGTATCCTTCTTCCGGCCTTCGTGGCTATTGTTTACTTTGACGCTGCATCCCAGCAGTTGTCGCTGATAAAAGACATCAACCCCGGATCTGCAGGCAGTAATGTTTGTTTTCTTACCCGTATAAATAGTACTGTTTTCTTTGCCGCCAATGATGGTATCAATGGCATGGAGCTATGGAAAAGCGATGGAACCGAAGCCGGAACAGTAATGGTGAAAGATATTAATTCCGGAAGCTCCAGCAGTAGTATCGGATACCTGACCAATGTGAATGGGACTTTATTTTTTGTGGCGGGTAATGGGGTAAATGGAGTAGAACTCTGGAAAAGCGACGGAACAACTGCAGGTACGGTAATGGTAAAGGATATCAGGACAGGCTCTATGAGCAGCAATCCTTCTGCACTGGCGAATGTGAACGGGACACTATTTTTTGCTGCTAACGATGGCGTCAATGGTACAGAGCTCTGGAAAAGTGATGGCACGGCCGGAGGTACAGTTATCGTAAAAGATATCAACCCCGCCTCTGCATCCGCTTATCCCAGGTGTATTGCCGCAATTAATGATAAATTATTCTTCGCTGCTGATAATGGAGTCAATGGATCAGAACTCTGGGTAAGTGACGGAAGTGCAGCAGGTACTTTTATTGTAAAAGATATGTGGCCAGGTTCTGCCGGCAGTTATCCCTCTAATCTTATCACTACAAATGGTATTTTATTTTTTTCGGCCAGTGATGGTAGCAACGGGACTGAACTCTGGAAGAGTGATGGCACTCCTTTGGGAACTGTTATGCTGAAAGATATCTGGCCTGGCAGCGGAGAATCAATGCCATCAGGATTCAGGAATGTAAATGGCACTTTATTTTTTTCTGCGGATAACGGGACCAATGGAACCGAGCTATGGAAAACAGACGGAACGGCCCCCGGAACTGTTATGGTAAAAGATGTATGGCCCGGTTCGGAGAGTGGTGCGGTCGGCAATTTCTCAAAACTGATGAGCCAGTTCATCTTTACCGGTAATGATGGTACGAGTGGTTACAAAACATGGCAGAGTGATGGTTCCGCTGCAGGTACAACTCTCGCAACACTGGTGGCTGATTCGATAAGTGGTTCTATCCAGGAACTTGTCGAGACCAATGATCGCATTTTTGCCAGTATCATTCAGCCGGAAGAGGGTAAAGAATTATGGGGAACTTCTTTTGGAGGGGTATTGCCCATCCAGCTACTGGAATTTAAAGCCCGGCTGTTAGCTGACGACGCTATCATAAACTGGAAGATTGATCAGGAGGCTAATACACCTGCCTTTGTATTGGAAAGGAGTTATGATGGTGGTGATTTTGCAGTGATAGCAAATATTGACCCGGTAAATTCAACAGGAAGACATGACTATATATTCCCGGACCGCAATATTATGTTGCAAGGGAAAAGGATAGTTTATTATCGCCTCAGGCTGACCGATACGTATGGTAAAATCACGACATCCCCTACGGTGTCAATATCTTTAAGTAAAAACAATGGCGAGATCGTCATTTATCCTAACCCTGTTGTTAATGATCTCAACCTATCAATTTATCTTACTTCAAAAGATAAGATCGTTTACCGTGTAGCTGATACCGGAGGCAGAATAGCAGATAAGGGAGAAAAACAAATGTCACCTGGCAATGGAAACATACTGATTAATACACGTAAGCTTTCAGCAGGAGTTTATTATATAGATATACAAGGTTCAGCATTTAAGAAACAACTCTCATTTGTAAAGCAATAGCAAGGAACAAGAACAGACGGGTATTGTTCTAACGGAGCTTATCCAGGCTCTTCACCAGCTTTTCATCTTTCCAGATGCCCCGGGCTGCCATAATATAGCCCGCAAGAATAGCAAAGGCGAACAGGCAGGTGATGGAAACACTGCCTTGCTGGTATTTACTGATGCCGGTGATATAGAGGATGACAATGACCAGGGCCAGCACGGCGCCACCGATAGCAAACTGCAATTGTTTTTTTCTTTCTTTATATAAAAAGATCGTGATCAGGGAAAGAAGAAGAGAAGCCCCGGTCAGGATCAGCAGGAAAAAATTGCTGGCGCCATCCATTTCCTCATACTTGCCTTCTTTCAGTTGTCCGGCATAAAAAGGAAATTTATAACTCAGGAAAGCACATACGGTGGATAACAATAACCAAAGACTTTGCTGGCGCTGGATCATACGAAATTCATTTACAGGAAATAAATATCGGAATTTTTACAGATCATCCCAATTCCGGGTAAAGGGGGAATTGCGTCATGAATTCTTGTACTTCTTCTTTTACCCCGCTTACAACTTTTTCATCATCTGCGTTCATCAGCACTTTGTCGATCAGCCCGACAATTCCTTCCACATCCTTTTCTTTCAGGCCTCTTGTTGTGACTGCGGGTACACCTACACGTATGCCTGATGTGACAAACGGAGATTTGTCATCAAAAGGAACGGAATTCTTGTTGAGGGTGATATGCGCTTTATCCAATGTCTCCTGTGCTTTTTTACCGGTAATGTTTTTGTTCCGCAGGTCTATCAGCATTAAATGGTTGTCTGTTCCTTCACTGATCAGGTGATATCCTTTTGTTACAAATGCTTTTGCCATTGCCTGTGCATTACTGATTACCTGTTTGCCGTATGCTTTAAAGTCTTCTGATAATATTTCTCCAAATGCCACTGCTTTGGCAGCGATCACATGTTCTAATGGCCCACCCTGTGTGCCTGGGAAAACGGCCAGGTCAAGTAGCTGGCTCATCGTACGCAGGTTCCCTTTCGGATCTTTGATACCCCAGGGATTTTCAAAATCATGACGAAGCATGATAATGCCCCCGCGGGGGCCACGTAATGTTTTATGCGTAGTAGAAGTTACAATATGACAATGTTCAAACGGGTCATTCAATAAACCGGTAGCTATCAAACCGGCAGGGTGCGCTATATCCGCCATGATCACGGCCCCGATCTTATCGGCTACTTCACGGATGCGTTTGTAATCCCAGTCGCGGCTGTAAGCAGAAGCACCGCAAATGATCATCTTTGGTTTTTCTTTCATGGCTACAGCTTCCAATTGATCGTAGTCAACACGCCCTGTTTCTTTTTTTACACCATAAAATAATGCCTGGTAATTCTTGCCGCTAAAGTTGGCAGGGCTGCCATGTGTCAGGTGTCCGCCCATACTAAGGTCAAGACCTAATACCTTTTCTCCCGGTTTTACACAAGCCAGAAAAACGGCTGCATTTGCCTGGGCGCCGCTATGCGGTTGCACATTAGCCCATGAAGCGTTGAATACTTTTTTCAGCCTGTCGATGGCAAGGGTTTCTATTTCATCAACTACTTCACAACCTCCATAATAACGTTTGCCCGGATAACCTTCTGCGTATTTATTGGTGGGTACTGTTCCCATGGCTTGCATTACCTGCAGCGATGTGAAGTTTTCCGATGCGATCAGTTCGATGCCATTGCGCTGGCGGTCCAGTTCTTTACGGATGAGGTCAAAAACGAGAGTGTCTTTTTGCATGTCAGTGTTTCAGAAGTTTGATAAGTTTCAAAGATTTAAAGAGTTCGGGCATTTTTTCAGTAAGATCACGTACACCACTGAACTTTTTAAATGATATAGACTCTTTGAATTTTTTGCAAAAATAAGTCGGTGAAGAATGTAAGGGGATTTATTTAGAAAATTTTATTCCTTGAAAATTCACTACTTTCACGGGCTTTTTAGACAATCAATGAAGGCGATCATACCAGTAGCAGGGGCAGGCACGAAGCTTCGTCCTCATAGTTATACCCAACCTAAAGCTCTCATTCCTCTTGCAGGAAAGACGGTTCTCAGCATCATTATTGACCAATTGCGTGAAGCAGGCATCCATGAATTCATTTTTATTGTTGGCTATCTTGGCGATAAGATCAGGGATTATGTGGAGACAAAATATCCTGACCTGCATGCACATTATGTGCAGCAGATCGACAGGCAGGGCATCGGCCATGCCATTAACCTGGCACGTGGCATTGTGAACAATGATGAAGTATATGTGGTGCTGGGAGATACCATTTGCGAATACGATGTGAAGGAAGTGGTGAACAGTCCTGACTCCATGCTCGGCGTAAGAAAAGTAGATGACCCCCGTGAGTTTGGTGTAGCCGAGATGGATGATGACGGCTATATAGATCATGTAGTGGAAAAACCGCAAATACCCAAATCGAACATGGCGCTTGTCGGTATTTATAAGATCAAGGAATCGGAAATGTTGTTTCAATGCCTGGAGAATAATTTTGTACAGGGGTTGCGCACTCACGGCGAATACAGCCTGACAGATGCATTGGATTGCATGCTGCAGAAAGGGGCGAAATTCAAACCTTTCAAAGTGGATAGCTGGTTTGATTGCGGCAGAAAGGAAACCATACTGGAATCCAATGCTACGTTATTGAAAAAATTTGTCTCGCAGAATGGCAAGGAATATCATTTCGAGAATACAGTGATCATTCCGCCTGTCAGTATCGGCGATGGCTGCGATATAAAGAACTCCATCATCGGTCCTAATGTGACCATTGGTGAGAGTACTGCACTTAACTATTCTATTGTAAGAAACTCTATCATTGGCTCCTTCTCCAACTTATACGATATCGTGCTGGAGGATTCACTTATCGGGAGTGACACCGGCCTTCAGGGTGAAACACGGCAATTGAATATCGGGGATAATACGACGATCGACCTGGGATAGCTATTGGATGCCGGTTGTCTGTAACCGGGAATGGCCAGCCGCTTGTTTTTACTAACTCAATCTTTTGTCGCAGGCAGCCAACATTCAGAAGCAGGAATCCGGCTTCTTCACTTATTTTTATCCGGTCAAATTAATTAAGATGTCTTCTTTTAAGAACCGTATCACTGAATTATTCGGTATTGATTATCCCATCATCCAGGCGGGCATGATATGGGCCAGTGGCTGGCGGCTTGCCAGTGCTGTGAGTAATGCAGGCGGGCTTGGCCTTCTGGGAAGTGGTAGTATGTACCCGGAGGTTTTGCGTGAACATATCCAAAAATGCAAGGTGGCAACCAACCGTCCTTTTGGTGTTAATATACCCTTGTTGTATCCTGATATCGAAAAGCATATACAGATCATTATAGAGGAAGGAGTGAAAATTGTTTTTACTTCCGCCGGAAATCCAAAGACATGGACAAGCCTGTTAAAGGAAAAAGGTATTACAGTAGTGCATGTGGTCAGTTCTTCCAAATTTGCCCGCAAGGCAGAAGAAGCCGGGTGTGACGCTATTGTAGCCGAAGGGTTTGAAGCCGGCGGTCATAACGGTAGAGAAGAAACAACTACAATGGTATTGATACCGGCCGTAGTGAATGCAGTAAGGATCCCGGTGATCGCAGCCGGGGGCATTGCGACTGGAAGGCAAATGCTGGCGGCAATGGTGATGGGGGCGGAAGGCGTGCAGGTGGGCAGCCGGTTTGTAGCCAGTGAAGAAGCCTCCTCGCATACTGAGTTTAAGAATAAAGTGATCAGTACACAGGAAGGCGATACCGTACTGACCATGAAACAACTGACACCGGTACGATTGATCAAAAACCGCTTTTATCAACAGGTGCAGGAAGCAGAAACAAAGGGAGCAACCAACGACGAATTAAAGGCTTTATTGGGAAGGGGAAGGGCCAAAAAGGGAATGTTCGAAGGGGATATGGACGAAGGAGAACTGGAAATTGGCCAGGTAAGTTCCCTGTTGGGTAGTATTTTACCCGCTACAACGATCGTGAAAAATTTGTGGTCAGAGTTCAGCGGGGCGTTGGAGAATCCGGTGAAAATCCTTTAAATTTGATAACGCAGGCGGATATATGTATTGTAAAACCAGTTTTTACAAACCCAAAAACCATTAAACATGAGACTCAGGATTCTTTTGCTGGCTGTAAGCTTTTTGAGCTTTGCTGCAGCCAAAGCCAACTCGGGCCCGGAACCCGGTTCTGGTTGTGATAAAAAGAAAGGTGATGAAATTAACGGATTGATCATTCATGCGGAAAGCAAAAAACCGCTGAAAGATGTAAGCGTTACTGCCTACCTGGTATCTAAAAAAGAAAAATCTTCAGTAACAGATGATGATGGCAGTTATTCTTTTGATGAATTAAAACCCGGTACTTACCGTTTTGTATTTGAAAAGGCCGGTTTCAAAAGGGTGACCAAAGAAAGAGTGGTCATTAAGACAGATGAGGCCTTTCAACTGAATATTGAAATGATCGAGAACCGTGACTCAGACCTGATGCCTTCGCCGTTTCATTTCTGACAAATGCTGTATAAAGTAGTTGAAGCCCTGTCTTATAAGACGGGGCTTTTTTGCGATGATGAGTAAAGACGCAATTTATCCTGTTTTGTTACGCCATTTATGCAAGATTCAGACTACACTATTTTTGCAACATGAAAACATGGTTTGGCTCCTATTATGATTCCCGCGGTGCAGAGCCAGTAGAAGCCAGTGTACTGGCGGCAGAGGAGTTTATCTCTTTTGCCTGGCGTACGCCGGGAGTGGAGACGCGGAAGCTGAAATGGGATATGAAGGATGTGGAGGCAGTAGCCGACAACAGCGTGCAGGGAACGGTGATCACCTATAACCGGGACAATAGTATGCGCCTCGTTATTCCCGGCAAAGACGCCGCCGATTTTATCGGGCAGATAAAAGCCGAAAAGGCAAAACCCTGGCATAAAAAGGGCAGAACAAAAGAATGGTTGCGCAACCTCAGTATCTTTTTCGGTTTTGCCGGCGTCCTAGTAATAGCTTATCTCTTATTGGTTCCCTGGTTATCAGAGCAACTGGCTTCAACGGTTTCTGTAAAGACAGAACAACAATTCGGCGAGGCGGTATATACTGGGATGCAGCTTTCTGCACAGGAAGATACACAGGCCTCTGCGCTTGTGAATGAATTCTTTCAGCAAATGCATGTCCGGACATCTTATGATGTACGTATCAGTGTTGTCAGGGGCGATGTAGTAAATGCCTTTGCATTACCGGGAGGTCGGATCGTGGTGTATAGCGCTTTATTAGATCAGTTGAATAGTTATCCTGAACTGGCTGCTTTACTGAGTCATGAGTTTACGCATGTTAACAACCGTCATTCTACCAAATCTATTTTCCGCCGGCTGGGTTCGAAAGTTTTTCTCGGTTTGCTGTTCGGTAATACCGGTAGTGTGACTGGCGTGCTGGTGAGCCAGGCTGACGATTTCAAATCATTGACCTATTCCCGGAAACTGGAAAAGGAAGCAGATTTGGAAGGGTTAGACATCCTCAAAGAGCGACAGATTGACCCGGCAGGTTTTAAGGATTTGTTCCGGCAATTAAAAGCTTCGTCTCCGGCATCAGCATTACCTGAGATGCTGGAAAGCCATCCGGACATAGCTAAACGGATAGCATACATTCGGGAAGCTTCACAAAATATACCTGTGAAGGAGGATACAGCGCTTAGAACAATTTTTGAAAAAATAAAAACAACTACAAAATGATCGTTACAACAACCGGTTTTATCGAAGGCAGACCCGTACAACAGTATCTTGGCGTCATCAATGCGCAAAGTATTATTGGGGCTAACATCTTCAAGGATTTCTTAGGCGGACTAAGGGATGTATTTGGTGGGCGCAGCAAAACTTATGAGAAAGTGATCGAGCAGGCTAAGGAAGATGCGCTCCGTGAACTAACAGAAAAGGCCCAGGCTGCCGGCGCCAATGCTATCGTTGGCGTGGACCTCGATTTTGAGACCATCGGAGCTAATGGCAGCATGCTGATGGTGATCGCTTCCGGAACAGCAGTCAGAATATAAATGATTCTTTGTTGAATAAGAAGAGCCCTGCCTCACAACCAGCAGGGCTCATTTTTCATGGCTTGTTCCGGCAAAAAATACTAATCCATATCGAGATCGAAGTCATCCGCACTTTTTTCGATATTGAACTTTTTATGTTTTTCTAAGAAGCTTTTGTATTTAAGGTAAGTTTCCTGGCTAGCCTTTTTTCCATTGATGATCAGTTCGCCATCCTCGTGTTTGATAGTATAGTTATCTTTTTTGTTGATCAGGCCGTCTTTATCTAACCCGTCAACAAAGGCTTTGTATTCTTTGACCTCTGCTTTGGCTTTTTCAATCTCCAGTTTGGCTTTTTTCATTTCCTTTTCGATCTCCGGGCCGACCTTTTCCATTTCTTTTTTCGCTTTGACCATTTCTTCTTCTATTTCTTTCATATTGATCTTCTTTACCTCTTCCAGTTCTACCCTGATCTTATCCATATCTATTTTGGCAATAGATTCTTTTACTTCACGCTGTATCTTTTCGAAGTCCACCTCTTTCATGGCTTTCTCCATTTCGAGTTTCATTTTATCACTATCAAACTCTTTCATGGATTCTTTCAGTTCTTTCTGCATCTTGGCCATATCAATGTCTAATCTGGCCATGGATTCCTGTATCTCTTTCTGTATTTTCTGGAAGTCCACATCCTTCAGAGCCTTTTCCACATCCATCCTGATCTTCTGGCCATCCAATTCCTTCATGGCCTTTTCAATTTCTTTCTGTGCATTCTTCATCTCTATTTCAATATCCACTCTGTCGAGTTCATCCAGCACGTCGTCAAGGTCACGTACCTTTTTTTCACGGTCGGCCTTTTTTGCTTTTGGGACTGTATCATTATTGTAGTTCTTTTGTGGCTGAAAACGGTCGGGTGATTGTTTTCCTTTCCATGAGATAAGTGCAATAGCGGCTCCGGCAATAAATAGTACGAGCAGGACGCGGCCTGCTACAATTGATCCTGGTTTCATACAAAAATTTTAGGTTTAACGATTCACGAAATACTTCGTATCAAATATACGACTGATTTCGTATTTCAAAATACCTTTTTTGGTTTAAGGATTATTTTAACAAACAGAACTGGCAGGAGCCTCTGCGTACCTCCAAAAAGAAAAATGAGAAAGCAGGTTTTCTGCTTTCTCATTCATGATTTTTTTCAGGTATTTTTAATTCTTCCTGAACGCCCATTTGAGCATTTCTTTCCAGCTTGGTTTTTTACCGTACATAAGGATGCCGGTGCGGTAGATCTTACCGGCGAACCAGGTAGTGAAAATAAAGCCGGCTATCAGGGCTGCCATAGAGGCTATTAACTGCCACCACGGTACAGTACCCGGTACGCCAAAGGGTATCCTGCCCATCATGATGATCGGTGAACTGAAAGGAATGATACTGCCCCACACCGCCATAGGCCCGCTTGGGTCACGCATGGTAGCCTGCATCAACGCAATACTGATAATGACGAGCATGGTGATAGGGAAACTGAGTGATTGTGCTTCACGCATGTCTTCATTCACGGCGCTGCCGATAGCTGCATACAACGAAGAATAGAAAAAGAATCCGCCGAGCAGGTAAAAGATGAAGCAAAAAAGGATCAGCGGTACATTGATGCTCGTAAATACTTTTTGCACGCCGCCGATCATGCTGCCCATAGCGCCTCCATCACTTCCGTAAGCCGAGGAAACATTATAAATGATGAATACAAAAGCGATCCACAGCAGGAATTGTGTCAATGCTACCAACCCGATACCAATGATCTTACCCAGCATCAGTTGGAATGGCTTTACAGAAGAAACCATTACTTCAGCAATGCGGTTGGTCTTTTCTTCCATTACCCCCATCATGACCTGTGATCCGTACAGTAATAAAATAATGTAGATCAGGAAGCCGGCAACAAATGCGATACCGGTAGCTACACCGGAATCTGCTTTTTCATCTTCCACATTCTGTGGCTTCAGGTTAATGGTATTTTTTTCGAGGATGGTTTTCTTGGTGATATCAATGCCGAGTTTTTCATTCTTGATCCCGCTCCAGATGTTATTCAGTTTTGCCTGTACTGGTTGCGCTCCTTCAATACCGATTGTGCGGCCGGTATGCAACGTAAACAACTGGCCGGTGCTGGATTCCCAGTTCAGGCTGGAAGGAATAATGAGATACCCGTCATAACCCATTGTCTTGAAGTTCTTTTTCAGGCTATCCGCCGGCAGGTCAACTAATGTAAGAATTGAAGAACTGTCTTTCATGTTCTCTCTTTCCAAAGCACCCTTGTCAAAATAGCCGGAGGAATCAATGACGCCAACATGAAGGTTAGTGCCGGATTTGACGGCGATATAACTGGTGCCGAATATCAATCCGATGTATAATACCGGGAAAAGAATGGTACTGATGATAAAGGTTTTTTTCCTGACCCTGGTCAGGTATTCTCTTTTTATGATAAGTAATGTTTTGTTCATATCAATGAGTTGGAGGTTGATTAAAAAGGGGTCAGGCGGTCACTTCCTGGAACTGGCGGGCAGTAGGGGTATCTCCCACCAGCCGGATAAAAATGTCGTTCAATGATGGCAATATCTCATTGAATGATTCTATCCGCAGGCCTTTATTGATGAAGTATTGTAACACATCATTATTACTATAGCCGGGATCAACCTTTATCACCACTTCTTTATTCTCTTTTTTCTTTACCTCAAAAAGGTGGATAGCGAGATGTTCCGGCGTCACCTGATCGGCAAAGCTCACCTTGAATAAATGTTCTTTGAAATCCTGTTTTACCTGTTTTACCGTGCCATCCAGTATTTTCCGGCCCTTATTCACCAGTGCAATATGATCGCAGATCTCTTCCACCTGCTCCATACGGTGAGTGCTGAAAATGATCGTAGCACCTTTCTGGGCGAGGTTATAGATCTCGTCCTTGATCAGGTTGGTATTGACCGGATCAAGGCCACTGAAAGGTTCGTCGAGTATGATGAGTTTAGGTTCATGCAGTACGGTGGTTACAAATTGTAACTTTTGCGACATGCCTTTTGAAAGATCTTCCACTTTTTTATTCCACCAGGTATGCATGTCAAATTTGATGAACCATTCCTTGATCTTTTTATTGGCTTCACTTCTGCTCAAGCCTTTCAGTTGTGCCAGGTATTCCGTTTGTTCACCGATCTTCATCTTCTTATACAGACCTCTCTCTTCGGGCATATACCCGATCTTACCGATATCATTTACAGGGTCGAATTTCTTTCCGTCGAACATGATCTCCCCTTCGTCAGGGTAAAAGATACCGGTGATCATTCTGATCAGTGTGGTCTTACCGGCGCCATTAGGCCCCAGTAACCCAAATATCTGTCCTTTTTCAATGTTGAGGCTAATGTCGTCAACGGCCTTTTGTGTAGCAAAATATTTTCTCAGGTGATGAAGTTCCAGTATGGACATGGTAAAAAATTGTAACGCAAAAATAGACGTTACAAACAATCGGGGGTAATATTTCGGTAAATGGGACGGACAAAGGAGTGAACCGGCAAAAGCAGGCCGTCAACGGTGAAGCAATATAGCGGCTATCTGACCTGCGACACGTTCACCATCCATAGCGGCACTGACGATCCCTCCGGCATACCCGGCGCCTTCGCCACATGGATACAGGTTCTTTACCTGCGGGTGATGAAGGGTTACATTATCTCTGGGAATGCGTACCGGCGAAGAGGTCCTGGATTCTGTAGCCACCACCACGGCTTCATTGGTAAAATAGCCTTTCAATTTTTTTCCAAACTCTTTAAATGCCTGTTGCAGTCTGTCATGAATAAAACCGGGAAGCACCTCTTTAAGTGAAGCAGAATGGATGCCGGGCAAATAGGAACAGCCAGGTAAGGATGAAGAGATCTTTTCTGCGGTAAAATCTACCAGCCGCTGGGCAGGTGCTACAAACTTACCACCGCCTGTTTTGAACGCCTTTTGCTCTACATCCTGCTGAAACTTTATCAGCATAAGAGGATCATTATGTTTCTTTTCTTTTTTAAAAAAATCTGCGGCGTCTTTTTCGTCAACAGATACTACAATACCACTGTTGGCATAAGGGTTATTTCTTTTGGAGGGGGACCACCCATTCACCACGAGTTCTCCGGGACTGGTGGCCGCCGGGGCAATAATACCCCCCGGGCACATACAAAAGGAAAAGACGCCTTTTCCTTCTACCTGCTGCACTAAACTATATGAGGCCGGAGGTAAAAAAGCATCCCTGACGGAGCAATGATATTGTGCGCTGTCAATTAACGATTGCGGATGTTCTACTCTTACCCCCAATGCAAATGGCTTGGCCTCTATCCATATCTTTTTAGTATGGAGCAGTTGAAAAATATCCCTTGCTGAGTGTCCTGTTGCGAGCACAACGGCATCTGCGTCAAAGGAATTGCTGTCAAAGGTCTTTACTGTTGTAATAGTATTATTATTCACAACGAGGTCAGTTACCTTCTTTTCAAATAAGAATTCTCCGCCGCAGTCAATGATCTTTTCCCGCACGGCTGTAATAATAGACGGCAATTTATTAGTACCTATATGCGGATGGGATTCATACAATATCTTCTCATCGGCTCCAAAATAGACAAACAGGTTCAGGATGCGGTCAATGTCACCACGTTTGGAACTGCGGGTGTATAGTTTACCGTCACTGTAAGTACCTGCGCCGCCTTCGCCAAAACAATAGTTGCTTTCAGGGTTTACTTCCCCTTCTTTGTTCAGCATGGCGAGGTCTCTTCTCCGGGCCCTTACATCTTTTCCCCTTTCCAGTATGATGGGTTTGATACCGGTCTCAATCAACTTCAATGCAGCAAATAATCCTGCGGGACCCGCACCGATGATTACCACTTTACCAGAAGCTTTTGAAACGTCTTTGAATGAAAAAGAAGGGTGATCTCTTTCATGAAAGGGTTCATCAATAAAGGCCTGTATGGTCAGGTTCACCCATGCCTGTTTGCTGCGGGCATCAATGGATCGTTTGAGGGTAGTATAGCCCGAAACGGTAGTTGCTTTTACTGCCTCTGTTTTAGCGATGTAATTTTTTACAGCCGTTTCATCGGCTGCTTCTGAAGGAAGCAGTTTTAGTGAAATGATCTTTTGCATTGAGGTCAGGTGTTTATCCTGAAAAACAAGTTATTTGCAAATATAAAATCAAAAAGCTGTCTTGGATATAAGACAGCTTTTCAAAAATTTGTATGAGAGTATTATTTCTTTGCCTTTTTTGTTGACTTAGCCTTAGTTGCCTTTTTAGCGTTTTTATGAAGCTTGTAGCCTACAGTAACCTGTACAGCCTGGTTGTAAAAAGTGGTTTCGCCGGGTGCCGCACTTACATCCTGTGAGCCATGAATATAGCGAAGGTCAAATGTCCATTTTTTGGCAGATGTACCGATACCTGCTGTATAGGCAAAATCAAAGTCTTTAACATTGTATGTGATAGTAGATGTTTTATACACCTGTTTTTGCCTTGCCCTGATCAGGATGTCATTTTCAATACCGGCATAGACATTGAGGCTCTTTACGACATTGTATTTTACCAATATCGGGATAGAGAAATAGTTATAACGGAAGGTCACATCACTCCATAATGTTGATTTTGCTTTGGCACCCATCTGGGAATAAAGAAACTCGGGTTGCACAAAGACCTTGGAACTAATCGGTATCTGCACAAAGGCGCCAAAAACCTGGCCTAATTTAACGCCAAGATCAACATCCTGGTAATCTACTGCGGGCCTGAAACCGCTTACATTTACCCCGGCCTTAAAACCAAAGGCCGCTTTTTGTTTCATCTTCTGGCCGAATACAACGGAAGAACATAGCAAAACAGCTACTATAGCAGCGAGTAATTTTCTCATATCAGATCGTTTAGTTTTAGTAAAAACAAATGTAATGATTATTAATAAACAAACAGCCGTAAAATAATGGCGAAAAAAGAGTTTCTGGGGGCTTTTTTGTACTGTTTCCCGGGCCATATTTTTTTTGCTTGCCGGATAGAAAATAGTTTATATCTTTCAAACGCCAAACGATGCCTGCAGACGCACTTATACCGACCTCTGAATATCCTTCGCAAAATTTACCATTGTACATCCGTAGCTTACACAAAACCATAGTTAAATATCACAGGCAGAGGTAGAAATTATCTTTTACGATGTGATTGATCTTTTTGAAGTATTGCAACCCGGAACAAACGTATTGCAGTTTAATGAAACGATGCGTTTAAAAGTATTCAGGTGCAATTAGTATCGGACCGAAAGAACCGGAAAAATAATTATGCTGATTTTTTGGGCAGTCATTTTTTGTTCGATATAAATGGATTAATGTTGTGATAATGGATCGAGGAAAACAGGAGGAATAATATACAAAGAAAATGATTTGGATTTTCCAAATTTTTATCAAAAAAACCGGCAAAATCCGGTACTATTTTTTAGATCAAAAAAACAAAAGGATAAAATTTTTTTTTAACCCGGAAATATAGATATTCGCCGTCCTGTCAAGTTTTTTTATTGACATGTGTGCAAAGATTTTCAGGAGTTTTTTTAAGAACAACTATAGTTAACCCGATATATAAATTGCTTACTGACTGATGGAGAAAAATGCTGAAAAAATCTGGGCCAATTGTTTAAAGATCATCAAGGATATTGTTGAATGGCAGCATTTCAAGACCTGGTTCGAACCTATCCAGCCTGTATCATTAAAAAATAACGTACTCGTCATTCAGGTGCCCAGTCAGTTCTTTTTCGAATACCTCGAAGAACATTATGTAAATTTATTGGCAAAGACTTTGAAGAGAGAACTGGGAAAAGAGGCAAGGCTCGAATACCGCATTATGGTGGATAGCGGTAACAGTAAGAATAAACCACTTACGATGGATGTAACGGGCCAGGGCATAAAAACTTTTTCAAACAATGAAATGGATTTCCCGTTAGTCATCAATAATCCCGTTAAGAACCCGTTTGTCATCCCGGGTCTGAAAAAGATGCAGATAGACCCGCAGCTCAACCATATTTATACATTTGAGACCTATATTGAAGGCGATTGCAACCGGGTAGCACGCCGTGCCGGTAAAACGGTAGCCGAAAAACCCGGGGCTAATTCTTTTAATCCGTTGGTTATTTATGGCGGCGTAGGCCTTGGTAAGACCCACCTGGCACAGGCTATTGGCAACGAAGTAAAAAGATTACATCCTAATAAGGTAGTATTATACGTAAGCTCTGAGAAATTCATCAACCAGTTCATGGATCACAGTCGTAATAATGCGATCAATGATTTTATCCATTTCTACCAGCTGATAGACGTACTGATCATAGATGATGTACAATTCTTCGCCAAAGCAGAAAAATCACAGGATGCCTTCTTTGCGATATTCAATCATCTGCACCAATCCCATAAGCAGCTTATTCTTACATCAGATAAGCCCCCCAAAGACCTTGAAGGTGTTCAGGAGAGATTGCTGAGCCGTTTCCGCTGGGGGCTAAGCGCCGACCTGCAGATACCGGATTATGAGACCCGTATTGACATCCTCGAAAAGAAGATGAAGAATGACGGGCTGGAAATGCCGAAAGAAGTAGTGAAATATATTGCTTATAATATCAATAGTAATGTAAGGGAACTGGAAGGCGCCCTGATCTCACTGTTGGCACAATCTTCGCTAAATCGTAGGGAGATCGACCTAGACTTAGCTAAAAAAGTGTTACGCAATTTTGTGAAATCATCCAGCAAAGAGATCACGATTGATACTATCCAGCGCATGGTTTGTGATTACTTTGACGTGTCGTACGATAAGCTTCTTCAAAAGACACGCAAAAGGGAGATCGTACAAGCTAGGCAGATCACGATGTACCTGGCAAAGGCCTTTACCAAGAACTCATTAAAGACCATCGGCGAACATTTCGGCGGCCGCGATCATACCACGGTTATCCACTCCTGCCAGACGGTAAAAGACCTGATGGATACCGATAGCGTATTCAGGGAAAATGTACTGGAACTCCAGCAAAAGGTACAGTTAGCAGCGATGTAAGCCATTAAAAGATTAAATGACTGATCCCAGGTTCCGGAGCCGGAATTTGGGATTTGTTTTTTGGGATTTCTTAGCTCTTATCTTTATTTTTGCCACCCCTTTGAAGGAAGGGTGATTATAATTAGCCACGGCAACCGGTGAGGTGGATGAGTGGCTGAAATCAACGGTTTGCTAAACCGTCGTACGTCCTTAAAGATGTACCGAGGGTTCGAATCCCTCCCTCACCGCTGAACCAGAGAAGATTCTTCTCTGGTTTTTTATTTCTCCATTCTGCATTTCAAATACCCATTCAACGGTATAGTCTCCGGGTGTAATAATGGTATATTTGAATCAACGGTTTTTTGATTCATGAAGAGAGCCATTACCCTGTATATCTTCTTTTTTTTATGCTATTGTAGCATACAGAAAGCCTTTTCACAAAAAAAACTGGCGCTGATCGTAGCTATTGGCGAATACCCGCAAAACAGCTCCTGGCCTGCCATTGCCTCCATTAATGATATCCGGTATATCAAGGCCGCATTAAAGCAAAATGGATTTGCCGAAAAGAATATTGATACCTTGAAGAACAGTAGGGCGACAAAGAATGGTATCTTAACGGCTCTGACCAGCCTGGCTAAAAAAGCCACAAAAAATGATATCGTTTTTATTCATTTTGCCTGTCATGGTCAGCAGGTATATGATCAGCTGACGCCTGCTGAGGGAAAGGACGAGGAAGATGGTTATGATGAAGCGCTGGCGCCTTATGATTCAAAAGGGAGATGTGACCCGGTTGACTACCGGGGAGAGAACCATTTGCGGGATGATGACCTGAATAAAAAATTCAATGCCATACGGGATAAGATTGGAGTCAACGGAAGTTTGCTGGTGCTTATAGATGCCTGCCACTCCGGAACAGCCTCCCGGTCTGCCGAAACACTGGTATCACGAGGCAACCCAAAACCATTCATTGATTGCCTGGCAGGCGCAGAAAAATATTTTGCTGACGTACCTGAGACTGGGTTTATCGGCAAGACCTCCGATACAGCTTCTAATATGGTGGTCATTTCGGCTTCTGCTCCACACCAGCAGAATTACCAGATCCAATTGCCCAACAAAAGAATGAAAGACGGTATCGAACAGGTCGGTTCTCTTTCCTACGCTTTTTATAAGGCTGCTACAGAGCTTGGACCTGGTAGTGACTATCAATTATTGTTTGATAAGATGAAAGCTGTGATACAGGGAAATATTCCCGGCCAGATACCGATGATAGAAGGGAATACCCGGCAACAGATCTTCAGCGGCTTGTACAATAAAGAAGAGCCTGGTTTTACTACAATACGCCAGGTAATCGGCCAGGCAGGATTCTCTATTGATAAAGGGCTGCTCAATAATATTGCACAGGGGTCAGTACTAACAATATTCAAAGCAGGTTCATCCGAACCATATACAGAAGGAACGATCGAGAAAGTCAATTATTTCCAAAGCCTGGGGACTTCGAAACTACCGTTGAAAAAAGATGAGGCGTATCGGGTTAAACTCGAAGCTGTCAACTACGGTGATTTTTCAGCAGCAGTGGCCCTGTCTGCAAAAGAAATGGGAAATAAGCAGGTAGTTGCGTTGCAAAACCAGGTCAGGAACTTTATCAAGCCTTACCGCTATCTATCGATCAGCGATAATGCGGATATGGTACTGGATATTGCTGTACAGCCAGGCGGGCAATTCAATCTTTCCCTGTTGGAGAAAAATGATAGTGTCAGGTGGAGTAAACAACTGTCAGCAGGTGATACGTTGTCCAAAGAAGACGGCGAGCAATTCCTGTCAAAGATCAGAAATGCGATACGGGTAAAATACCTGCGCTCCTTACCGGATGGGGGAGAACTGGCAAAAGGAGCGGAAGTCACGATTACCCCTCATAAAGAACAAACCAATCCCGCAGAGATATTTATGGAACCGGGCGAAGGATTCAACCTGAAGTTGATAAACAACGGTCCGCATACCTTGTTTTATACCATCATCAATATTACTGCTGACAACAAGGTAAGTATAAGTGTTCCGGGTGCTACGGCAGACCCCGGCAATTACCAGCTACTTCCGGGTATGGTCAAAGAATTTACACGCAGCCGGGTGGATACCGATGCAATAGCCGGTAAAGAAGTTTTTAAAGTGATCTTTTCTTTGGAGCCCATTGATCTCCGGGGAATACTGGAGCGTAAAAAAGAACGCAGTCTTAAATTATCTTTCCAGGAAATGATGGATGATCTTTTTAAAGACGGGGATAATGATAAAGCCACCCGCTCTGATGTCAGCAGTGTGAACCTGGATGAGACAGGTATTATGACTGTAGGCTTTACCGTAAAAAGATAATAACTTGTAAACTACTGCTCAATGTGCAAGCAAATACATACAGTAGTGGTGGCGCTATACCTGTTGGTAGCAGGTACTTTTCATGCATCTGCACAGGAAAAAAAGACAGAAACAAAACTGGCCAAGTTCAGGATAGACTCTGTTTTCACAAAACATGATTCGGCATTTGTGATAGTCGGAGGCGGCGAAACTTCAGGTTTGCGGCCTGGGCTTTTCATCAAATGCTTTTCAGCATATAAACAAGTTGATGGCGTGGAGTATGAGGTGAATGAGATCGGGTACGGGCTGGTTACCAGGACCGACCTCCGCCATGCCGAATGTCATGTTTCATATTATAACGGCAGTAATATAGCTGACGCAGGAGGTCATATTTCAGCAGAGGTTAGCTTGCCGCGATTGACATTCGAAAGTTTACTTACGGATATCTTATTGGAGGCGATCGAATTTGTGGATATGGACAAGTTTTCTTTTTTTGACCCTGAGAAGTTCATCGCCACAGCATCGAAGCAACAGGAGGATATCATCAAAAGCAGAATGCTTGACGACCTGCATGATACCTATGAAAGAGTGAAGGACAGAAGCAATCTTCCCGAATCTATGCTGAAGGTAATGAATGAAGGCAGGTTTAAAGGGAAAACAGCGCTGCAGGTATTAAGAGACGCCAGGATCAATGACCTCGATAATTTTCTTTTATATGTAAAGACCTACCCGGCTAAGTATAGCGGCAATCGTTTCCGGATCAGTGAAAGTTTTACTGCCTGGGTGGTGAGTAACAGCCCCCATAGCGCTGAAGAAGTAAAAAGAGCATTACTACCCTGGTATAAGAACAAAACAGAATTCGTAAAAAGGGTCAAAGAATATAAGAGTTCCATTTTACTGGAAGGCCATTGCAATACATATGGCAACCAGGCTATGAACCTCGCGGAACAGAACAGGCATAGTGAGGCCGATCAGTTAATGGCATTTGCATTAACCCTGGCAAACGAAGTAAAGGACACCGTTGGAAAAGCTTCTTTACTGGTATCAAAGGCTCAGTTGTTACAGGACAGGGAAAAATATAAGGAAGCGATCGCCGAATGTGAAAAGGCTATAGCGGTTACTGCATTATGCCGGGATACCAGAAATCCGATATTTGCCGATTGTAAAAGGCAGGAGCTGGCAGCCGTCATTAAAAAAGGGTATTGCCAGTTAAGCCTGTCCGGATATAATGAGGGGCAGCTCACCTTTGCTGAGGCGGAGTCAGGCACAAATAAATACCGGCTGATTATCGGTGAAGAAGATTATTACTACTACCTGCAAAAGACCTTTGAATACCGGGGTTGGATAGGACATATCACCGGTAATTATACAGTAGCCATTACCAATTTTGAAAGGGCGATCGGCATCAATGATACCATCAATACCTATAATTCCAAAAGCAAGAACGCGGGCTATTTTAAAAGTATTGGGAATGTTTACAAAGAGCGGGGCGATTACCGGATGGCACTGGAGTATTATACCAAAGCCGTAACTATTTATAAAGGTAATTACGACCGGGTCAATGAATTTTATACCAATGTCAGCATCGGGGATGCCTGGTATTACCTGTCGGATTACAGCAAGAGCCTCGAATACCTTATACCTTCCCAGAAAGAACTGCTCGCATTGCAGGCGTATGATTATGCCGGTTACGCTTCTTCGTTGATAGGTACTGTTTATTATCAGCTCGGCAAATATGATTCAGCTATTCTTTCGCATCAGTCGTCTGTCCGGCTACGTAAAAAAGCGGGCAGCCATGCAGGACAGGCCTGGTCCTGGGGTCAGCTTGGCGATCTTTATCTTATCAGTGGTCAGAAGAGAGATGCCCTGAATGCCTATGATTCCTCTATTCTTTACTACAGCAGAATACCTGATAAGGCCGGCATTGGCGGCAATTATAACAACATTGGCAAAGTGTACCTAAATGATGAAAATTTTAAAAAAGCCGCAGAGTATTTCGAAAAGGCAAAGGGTAATACGAATGGGGTGACGGTGGAGGCTTTGTATAATTTATCGCTGGCCTGGATGATGCTGGATTCAGTGAAAGCAAGGGACTATTTGTTACAATGTAAAAAAATGAGTGAAGCGACAGGTAATGATATCTATACGTTTTATTCAGTGACCGACCTGTCAAAGCTGGCTTACCGGAATAATAATTTTAGAGCAGCAGGTATATACTATGATTCGGTGGCCGCTATGGCAAAAAGGTATGGTACCGCCAGAGCGGAGGCGCAGCGGCTTGATCTGAAAGCCTATTCCTATATCTACAGACTTGAAGTTGACAGTGCCATTGACCTGTACGAAAGGTCAGTGGCTATTTATGATTCTATCGACCCCGGCAGCGCTGCATGGGAAAGGATCGGCCTGTCTGAAGCGCTTATTTCCAAAGGAGAATTTAAAAAAGCAGAAAATGTATTACTCAGGGGGGTCCAAAGTTCGGAAAGCGTTTTGAGTAAGTTATCATTAGGCGCATCTTACAGTTCCCTGTCATTTCTTTATGCATTACTGGGTGAACTTGACAAAGGAATGATAATAAACGAAAAGGCCAGCGGTATTTACAGGGAGACCGGTAATGACTTCAGGCAGGCAGGCGCTTTGGTAAACAAAGGCACTCTCTATAAAAGCGCCGGGGATTACAAAAGATCTATTGAAGTGATGCTGGAAGCTGACAGCATTTACCGCGCCGGACAGACAGAAGAAATGAGAAGTACGGTGTTGAATAATATTGGCGTTACCTATTACAACCAGGGCGATTATGCAAAGGCGGTTGATTATTTCAACCGGTCAGCAAAATATTTTAAACCCGGGCTGGTGGACGAAGGCTACCTGCTTAATAAAGGCAACCTGGCGGAATCTTATTATTATCTCGGCAAGCTTAAAGAAGCAGAAAAGGTTTTGCTAGATGCATTTCCCCCGGCAAAAAATAAGAACTTTAACCGTATCGCTTCAGGTATGGCTGTAGTGCTGGGTAAAATTTACTTCGATGCAAAACAGCTTACTAAAGCACAGGAGTATCTTGATACGGCCGTTGCTATCTGTACCCGAAGCGGCGAAAAAGAGAAACTGGTAGATGCATTGGTAACAATGGCCAGGACGAAATCGGGATCGGGAAATGAGGTGGAAGCAGAGAAACATTTAACAGAGGCTATAAGCCTGGGCAAAGAGTATCACCTTCCATCGTTATCCTGGATCGCTTACTATGAATCAGGCTTACTGCATTATCGCCAAAAGAAAATGGAACTGGCGATCAGTGATTTTAAGAATGCAGTAGAGATAGTAGAGAAGAACAGCAATAATGTCTATGGAGGGGATGAAGCAAAGAAAATTTATAGAAATGATCCGAGAAAAGTTGACCTGTATGGTAAGCTGGTAGTGGTGCTGGCAGAATCGGGCCAGATCACTGAAGCATGGGCTTATGCCAACAGGAGTAATATGACCGGCATCAGGGAACTGATGGGAAGCCTAACAGATCAGACAGGCGATGCTGTTAAAGATGCAGCGCTGGAGCAGGCAAGATCGTTATCACAAAGGACCGAAACACTTGCAAAGAAAGAAGCCGAATTAAAAGCGAAGCCACAAACTGAACAGGTAGCCGCACAGCTACAGAGTATTGTAGTGGAAAAGGAAATAGCAGAAAAGGATTTTATCAAATACAGTGAGAACCTGCTGGGGAAGTATCCCGATCTGAAAGAGAATTTTTATGACAATGTGAACCCGGTTGATTTTGAAAATTACAAGGGGATTTTGCCCGCAGATATGGCCGTACTGCTTTATGTCATTAATGATAATAAGCTCCTGATCTTTTCCCTGACCAATGAAAAACTGGGTATCACCCCTGTTGACCTGAAGGAAGATATCACACGAACGATCCGGGAATATGCAGCCTTGCTGAGAGTACCGGGAAAGGCAACAGGGACAGGCGCTATCAGGGTCAGGTCAACCATTGAAGGAGAAGAGGATAATATTGATGTATCAAAACTTTCTTTCAAAGACGTTTCGGAAAAGATGTACAGGATGCTGATCTTGCCTGTCATAGAAAATACCAGGGGGAAAAAGAAACTCTGTATCATTCCCAATGGCGACCTGGCTAATATTCCCTTCCAGGCGCTGGGTTATAAATTGCCCGATAACGGTTTTCATTTCCTTGTGGAGGACCGGGTGATATTCTATACCAACCGGATGAAAATATTTGATGCCGATCCGCCGGCTACCTCTAACACATCCTCATTCGCTGTTTTTGGTGTGCCTGACCAAACGTTGAAATACACCGAAAAAGAAGCCAGGTCTATTGCTGGTATCATGAAACTGACAGACGGTATTTATACCGATACTAAAGCCACGGAAGAACAGGCAAAGAAAAGCCTTGTGCAGAAGAAATATGTTCATTTCGCCACACACGGTATTCTGAATTATACGGATTACAATGCCTCTTACCTGAAATTTTTGCCTGCTGCAGATACATCAAATGGCAATAACGGGAAACTTACCATTGATGAGATATATGGCTTGAGCATCGGTGGCTGTGAACTGGTGACACTTTCCGCCTGCGAAACAGCAGTGAGCCGGCAGAAAGTAAAAGGCTGGAAGATATCACCCGCCAATTCTCTGCTGCGTAAGAGAGTAAAATCCGTGATTGCCACTATGTGGAAAGTGGACGATGAGGCTACCAGTATTTTGATGGATGAGTTTTACCTGCAACTGAATGCAAAAAAGGAAAAGGGCGAGGCCCTAAGGCTGGCACAGGAAAAACTGAGCAAAGATGCCCGGTATAGTCATCCTTATTTCTGGAGCGCTTTTGTATTGTATGGCGACTGGCGATAGACATATACCGGAAAAACAAAATACCCGCCGCAGGGTATGAAAAAAGCTATATCGGAATATTACTTTAGTTGTATAATTTAAAACAGCATAAATGAAAAAGATACTTTTTGTTTTAGTAGCAGGCCTGGCGATAGGTCAATTATCGGCACAGGTAAATAAATTGTCCCCCATTTCACGGAAACCCGGATGTGCGTCTATGGTTTCCGGGATCATGCTGCAGGGTATTGATACCACCAAGTCAAGAGGAATGGCACTGAATGAACTCCTTTGGGAGAATGGGAAAACGATCACAGTAAAATTTATGCCGGGAGGCAGCCTGACCGTACGGAATAAAGTGATGCAGTTTGCCAAAGAATGGGAGCAGTATGCGAATATTAAATTCAACTTTATGCCGGATAATACCCCTGCAACAAATATCCGTATCAAACTTGCTGACAGGGTACATAATTCTTATATCGGTATTGGAGTAAACGATATACCACAATATGAACAGACGCTTAACCTGGATACTACTGATTTTGTAGATTACCAGTTTTATATCAAAGAGCTGGAAGCAAGACTGGCACGTAGGGATACTGTTATCAAAGTATGGGAGCCGGACAGGTTCATCAGGAATGTACTCGGTCGTTCCAATCTTGTCTGGAACCTGAAAGCCATGCGGGGCACTACACTTCATGAATTTGGTCATTCACTAGGGCTGCTTCATGAACAAAGCTTTCCCGGAGCGATAAGCTGGAAAAGAACGGATTCAGTGTATAATTATTACCTGGACAACAATCCTAACTGGACCAGGGAGACAGTGGACTTTAATGTATTTGAAGTAGGCGATTATTTCTATACAAATGGTACAAATTATGATCCCAAATCCATTATGCATTATTCTGTGGCTGCCTGGCAAACTACTAACGGTTATTCGCTTCCTTCTAACTATGAATTGTCAGAAGGAGATAAAAAGCTGATCGCGGCCATGTATCCAAAAGGGCAGAAAGTATCCGCATTAATGCTGCCAAAAGTGGACGTAAAGAATATTACCAAACTGGAGGTAGTGAAGAACTATAAAGGAAAAAAAGGTTTGTCCATATTCCCTACTTTGGATATTGCCAGTAACCCCAAGTCGGCCGAGGTGTACCTGGTGGCGAGGCTGATATTCGAAGATTCAAGCAAAACCTATTATGTCAACAAACTAAATGAACAATTCCATTTTGGGGGATTCCTTGCGGCTTATCAGAAAAAACTATTGTTGCCGTCCACCAGGGTTAGCTTCAATAAAATGAAAAAGGATATGGAGATATTCCTGCCGGATACCCAGATACCGGACTGGCTCAGAAAATACAAGATCAAGTTTGAGTTCTTTGTGGCCATGGTGAACCCGAGGACGAAAGAAATGGACAAGATCGGGTATTATATGTCACCTACTTTTATGAGTATATCCAGGTAAAAAGTCAGTTGAAAATAATAGCAGAAAGACAGGCGAAAAACCTGTCTTTTTCTTTTTATACCGCTGTGCAAATAGCTTCAGAAATAATACCTTCCGTTTGACGGGAAGGCTTTATATTTGCACTCCCAATTTAAAAGGGCGGGAGGTAGTTCAGCCCGGTAGAATACGTGGTTTGGGACCACGGGGTCGCAGGTTCGAATCCTGTCCTCCCGACGAAAAAGTCAAACAGCAATGTTTGGCTTTTTTTATTTGCGTTCATGAGACCAGTCGCCTCTTTTCCTTGCTATCCAGTAATCCTGTTTCATAAATGGGAACACCTCAGGAACATGCTCCAGTATTTCGAATGGTTGTAATAGTTTTCCCCTTATGTATGCAGGGCTATGTCTGGTCAGGTACATTTTTTTACCTTCTTCGTATTGCCCTTTTACTACTATGCCTTTGGTGTCATATGTTTTCTTTTCACCCGGTAAAAATTCTTTTTGATAAACGCTGTCGCTATCCGTAGTGATCAGGAGTATCCCGCCTGGTTTTATCAGGCGGTGTAATTCACAGGCCCAGGCAAGGCAATTGCTTTCTGACAAGTGTGTGAATACAGAGATAGCATAAATGAAATCAAATTTTTCATCCGGGAACGGCAACGGGGGGCCTAGTTCATTTTTTATGAACTCAACTCCCGGTATATGTCGCTGACACCACTCAATTGTCCGGACGTTATAGTCAGAAGCATGAATATCGGCGTCTTTAAATACCAAAGGCATTTGCCTGGTAATCCTTGCGGGCCCGCAACCCCATTCAAAGATGGAAGACAACTTATGGTCGCCGGAAAAATATTTATCGGTGATCTTTTTTAGAAAGGGGACCGTTTGTTCACCGCTTACTTTATAGAATTCCCAATGTGATGAAGAATATGCATCAAAGGCGAGATATGAGGGTGGTAAAGCATAGCCCGGGTTCTCTGCGATGAATTTATTGTTCCTTTTTCTGAGTATGCATACTTTGATATAATACCTGGCACGATCTGCCAATGAAAGCAGCCGTGCACTTCGCAGCAGGTGCTGTATCCTTACACGGATAAGTTTTTTAGTGATCATGATCAGTTACCAAAGCAGTATCAAACCCGGAATCGGCTGACGTGATTTTCAGGTTGCCTTGTCATTTGTTGACAGGCATATATATACATCAGGAGTGATAGAAATAAAAAAGCTCCGGGTGAACCGAAGCCTTTTATGCAGGAAAGTTTTTTCAGAGTTATCTTCCCATCCATCCGCCATCTACGGTTACGATCGTTCCGTTCATATAGTCGGAGGCCGGTGATGATAAGAATACAAAAGCACCCGCCATATCTTCCGGTGTGCCCCAGCGGTTGGCTGGTATCCTGGAAAGGATAGCTGCATTACGTTCTGCATCTGCCCTTAATTGTGCAGTATTATCAGTAGCAATATAGCCGGGGGCTACACCATTTACATTTACGCCGGATCTTGCCCATTCATTGGCAAATGCTTTTAATAATGAAGCCACAGCTCCTTTACTGGCTGCATATCCCGGAACAGTTATCCCTCCCTGGAAAGAAAGCAGTGAGCAGGTAAATACGATCTTGCCCGATCCCTGTTCTACCATTCGTTTTCCGATCTCTCTTGTCAGTATGAATTGGGCATTGAGATTGATATTAATGATCGTGTCCCAGTATTCGTCCGGGTGCTCAGCCACAGGTTTACGTAATATGTGGCCGGCATTATTAATAAGGATATCTATTTTCGGATGATCTGCTTTTACTTTTTCAAGAAATGAATAAATAGAGTTGCGGTCAGTAAGATCACATTGATAAGCATAAAACTTTTTTCCTGTGCTGGTGACAGCTTTTTCCAATGCAGAGCCTGAAGCTTCCAGTTTACTGCTGACTCCAATGATATCAGCACCTGATTCTGCTAATGCGGTAGCGATGGCTAACCCGATACCGCGGCTGCTGCCTGTTACCAAAGCCAGTTTGCCATCTACTCTGAAGTTTAACATAATAAAACAGTTTATTATAATAATGAAGAAGCCGGAACCGGATCCATATCGGTGAAAACCATGTTTTCGCCTGCCATTGCCCAGATGAACGAATAATTAGCTGTCGCCACACCGCTATGGATACTCCATGCCGGCGATAAGATCGCCTGTTCATTGCTCAGGAATATATGCCTTGTTTCCTTTGGTTCGCCCATAAAATGGATCACACGCTGTCCTTCCGGCAAATCGAAATAGAAATATGATTCCATCCTTCTGTCATGAGTATGTGGCGGCATGGTATTCCATACGCTTCCGGGTTTGAAATTGGTAACACCCATCACCAACTGACAGCTTTTGATCCCCTCCAGGTGAATGTATTTATTGATGACACGGTGATTATTGTTCTCTAAGCTGCCAAGTTCAGCAGGAAGGGCTTCAGACGGTTTCATCAACCTTGAGGGATATTCCTGATGGGCAGGACAGGAAAAGAAGATGAATTTAGCAGGACTCGATTTATTGACGCTGCTGAACAATACTTTCTTATTTCCTTTGCCTATATAAAGACAATCCTGTTTTTCGAGATCGTATTTGTTATTATCAACAGTAATACTGCCATTACCTGCAATATTTAATATGCCTATTTCGCGACGGCTCAGAAAATGATCTGATTTCAGTTGCTCATAGGTTCCCAGTTCCAGCTTGGTATTGACAGGAAAAGCGGCGCCTACTATCATACGGTCGTAATGCGTATAAGCACATTCTATTTTGTCAGGAACGACTAAATTCTCCAGTAAGAACTTATCCCTGATCTGTTGTGTATTGTACCGGGCAAAATCTTCCGGGTGTACCTGGTGAATGATCTTCATTTCTAATCTGTTTTTAATGTTCTGTAAGTCATAGCAAAACTATAGGAAACTTATCAATGATAGTCAATGATTTGCCGGGAACGTTCTCGTAAATACCCTTACTGCTCATGTGCACAGCTATGACTCATAGTATCAAATGTGACATTTACTTCAGGGATTTTCAGTTGAGGGCTACACTGTGTATTACCTTTATCACGACATTGTAATTGAAGAAAATAAAATATTATGGCTGGCCATTGCAAAATATCGTCAATAAACCTAGTTATGACGAACAGTTTTTAATAATTATTTTTAAGAGGTAAATATTTATGCAGGAAAATACAAAAAGGCAGTAGTATCATTTTTTTCGATAAGCAAACTTTAAAAAAGCTGATCTTGGTTTGACAATTGTTAATTTATTTTTCTATCATTGCGATACCATTAGCATGACACGTAACCTGACACTTTATCCTTCTAATTTTTAAGTGTTTATCATTATTGTCCTATTGAAAGCATTCATATTTTAATTGAGAGCTTGCATTTTTACTCCATATCCACAGAACCACATTCACATCCTGCTATCCTTCTGAAAAATTCCGGAACCTTTGGATGATCACATTAACGGAAGATGAATTTTGTTGTTGGCTCTTAACTAATCTGAAAACAAGTTTGCCGGGGGAGAGGCTTTAGAAGTATAACCTTTTATAGCTCTTATTCTGTCATTATTGTTTACAGGTTCATTGAATACACCACATACCAAAACTACTCGTTATCATGAGAAAAATCTACCCGGCTGGATTTTGTTCTAAATCATGCTTGCTTCTGTCTTTTCTGATCTTCTCATTCAATTGCCTGCAGGCCCAGGTAGATATCAATATCGGGACCGGCACAACAGGTAATGACAATACTACCTATCCCTGCCCGATGCAGGATTATTTTGAAGGTAGCCGTATGCAATACTTATACCGGTCTTCGGAATTGATCGCTGCAGGGATGACCTCGGGAACTATCAATGCGATCAAGTACAATGTGATCAGTCTGGCTACCAGCACTAACCAGTTTTTTGCCATAGAAGGTTTTACTATCAAGATAGGAACGACAGCCACTACGTCACTAAGCGCTACTGCATGGGAGCCCGTTACTGCTACAGTATATGGTCCGGTAAACTATAATGCAGTGGTTGGTGTCAATACATTTGCTTTCAGTACACCTTTTTTCTGGAATGGTGTAGATAATATTGTTGTGGAGATTTGTGGTGGCTCCCCGAACAGTACTACTGATATTTTCTGGACAGGAAATTCAGTCGTTCCATGGACTACAGGTTTAGGATTCAATGGTTCTCATTCCTATCGGGCAGATAACCTTGATAACCTTTGCGGGACTGCTACTACCACAAACACAGGAGATCAGACTACCCGGCCTAATATTATTTTCAACTGGACATCATCAGGTCCCTGTACCAGTCCGCCAACACCCGGAACAGCAGTTGCCAGCCCCGGCTCTGTATGCGGTGGCACACCTGTTAATCTAAGTCTTACCGGCGTTTCTTATGGCAGCGGACAAACGTATCAATGGGAAAGCGCAGCCGCTGCTGCCGGACCTTATACACCGATCGGCAGTTCATCTCCGTCTCCTTTTTATACTATTACGGCGCCCGGCACCACTACCTATTATCGTTGCGCAGTTACCTGTAGCGGTAATACACAGTTTTCCGCACCGGTACCTGTAATTGTGAATAGCAGTACACCTGTACCGGTTGTTACTGCTACCCCTAACGGGAATGTATGTAACGGCACCACTGTGGCATTGAGCACTCCTGAATGCACGGCATGTACCTATACTTGGAATACAGGAGCTACTACCAGTTCTATCAATGTGACGACTGCCGGCTACTATTCAGTGACCGTCGCCAACTCTTGTGGAAGTGCTGTTGCCAGTAAGGAAGTGATCATTGACCCGAGTCCTTCATTAAGTATATCTGCAGGAACAGCGTTATGTCAGGGCTCTTCAGTGCAGATAGAGGCTAATGGCGCCAGTACGTATAGCTGGTCACCTGCAACAGGATTGAATACAACTACCGGGCCTGTTGTAACCGCTTCGCCGGCTACTACAACCACGTACACAGTAACAGGCACTATTGGTGGTTGCACAAAAACTCTTTCAGTAACAATTACAGTAAATGCAGTACCTGCCGCACCCACTGTGTCTGCTTCCGGGGCTACAACATTCTGTACTGGCGGAAGCGTAACGCTTACTTCAACCATTGCCGCAGGCTATCAGTGGTATAAAGATGGGTTGGCGATCGCGGGGGCCGGTAGTCAGACATACCTGGTCAGCACCAGCGGCAGTTACACAGCAAAAGCCGTGGAGAACGGTTGCAGTTCTATCGCATCGGCCGCTACTGTTGTAACTGTAAATGCTATTCCGCCGCAGCCAACTATCACGCAAGCGGGTAATTCACTGCAATCCTCTGCTGCCAGCGGCAATCAATGGTTACTTAACAATGCGGCTATTGCGGGAGCAACCGGGCAAACTTATACGCCGACAACATCTGGTTCTTATACCGTGCAGGTAACTGCCAATGGATGTACAGGTACTGCATCGGCGCCGTTCAGTTTTACCATAACGGCTACCAACGACCCTGTGCTGGATAGAAAAATTACAGTGGCCCCTAATCCCGTCAGGGATGACCTGCTGATAAAGTATAATGGCAGCGGTGCCAGGTTCTCTGTTCTGCTGATGAATATGAATGGTGCTGTACTGGTGAGAAGCTCATTTACCGGTACCTATTATACCATCAACATGAGTAAGTATAGTGCCGGATTGTATGTAGTGCGAATAATAAATGAAAGGAGCGGTGAGAAGATCCAACGGATGATCATAAAACAATAAGAATAAATTTCACAAGGAACGCCACAACTAAAAGATGTTTAATAATAAACCAGCAGCGATGAGAAAGAACCACCCGGTTATTGTAAGTGCAAAGGCCCTGTTTGTATTCTATGCGCTTTTGATCTGCAACTTTTTTGCCAGTGCGCAAACGGTAACGATCGAAGGCACCGGCACAACAAGTAGTTATTTATATAGCCCGATGTACACATTCAATGCAGCTCCGCGGAGCCTGCGTATTGCATATATATATAGCCAGTCTTTGCTGAGCACGATGCCTGCCGGCAGCAATATCATCAATCTGCAGTTCAGCAGGAACAGCGCTACGGGGACACTTCCCGCCGGCAATAACCTGAAGTTGTATTTAATGAATACTACTGCCACTGACTGGGGTACAGCTGCATTAACGTGGAATATCGCCAGTGCAACACTGGTGTATGACGGAGATCCTTCAGCAATAGTAGGTTCCACCAATGGGTATAAAAGTTTTGCGTTGATCGCACCGTTTACTTATACAGGCGGAAACATTGCTCTTTTCTCCGAATACGCCCAGGTGACGCCTCCTTTAACTACCCTTAACTGGGACTATAATACAACGGCTACCCAACCGGGATACCTGGCCAATCAGACGAAATACACCGTGAATGCGTCGACTACCATGCCAGCTACTTTATCCACCACCACAGCTAATCATCCCAATATAAAGATTGACTATATCCCCGGTTCGGTCTGTACATCTCCTCCCGTTGCCGGAACTGCCACAGTTACTCCTTCCACTCCTGTATGCCAGGGTGCAGCCGTTACATTTAACCTTACCGGTAACAGTACCGGATCAGGACAAACGTATCAATGGGAAAGTTCGGCTAATATTGCCGGCCCTTATACGCCTGTCAGCGCTGTTTTAAACTCAGCTGCTTTTAATACCACGGCGCCTGCCGCTTCTGCTTATTACCGGTGTGCGGTCACCTGCAGTGGCAATACGCAAACTTCAACGCCTGTTTTGCTGAATGTAAATGCAGGATTGGCGGGAGGTACTTATACGATCAATTCCGCACTTGCAACAGGTGGCACCAACTATCAGAGTTTTGCAGATGCAGTTGCTGCTCTTTCCTGCGGTATTACAGGTGCTGTTGTATTTAATGTTGATCCTGCCAGTGGCCCTTATAATGAGCAGGTCATCATTCCGCAGATAGCCGGCGCCAGCGCCACCAATACTATTACATTCAATGGTAACGGCCGGACCCTGCAGTTTTTATCTACCAACACTAATGAAAGGGCTGTCATAAAATTGAACGGGGCTGATCATATAACATTTGATAACCTCGTGATCAATGCTCTTGGCACCACTACCACTGAATACGGCTTTGGTATCCAGTTCATCAATGATGCAGACAATAATACTATCAATAACTGCCAGGTTAATATCAATACCTCATCCAATTCTACCAACTATGCCGGTATTGTGATGAGTTCATCGGCTACCTCGGCTACCACTACGGGGTCAGCTTTATGCGATAATAATATTATCAGTAATAATACTGTTACGGGAGGATATTATGGTATGACGCAGGTTGGCAGCACCACGGCTGCTAATTTTGGTAATAAGATCACCGGCAATACGATCAAGGAATTCTATTTCTACGGTATATATGTTCTGGGTTCAGGAAGTTTACTGATAGACAGCAACACCATCAGCCGTCCGGCCCGGACTGTTGTGTCCACTCATTATGGCATCTATTTCACCAGCTTAAGCGTGCAGGCAAAAGTGACAAGGAACAGAATAACCAATCCATTTGGCGGTGACCTGGCCAGTACCAGCACATTCTATGGTATTTATTTTACGGCAGTGGATGCGTTATCGGGTTTAGAAAATGTAGTAAGCAATAACCTGATCTACAATATGACCGGTGCAGGGGACCATTATGGATTCTATAACAGCAGTTCTGATAATGTACGGTATTATCATAACACCATTTCTATGGATGGAACAGGCGCAGGCACTACAGCTACTACTGTGACAAGGGCCTTTTACCAGATAACTGCAGCAGCCGGTATCGAATTCAGAAATAATATTATTACTATTACCCGCGGCGGTCCCGGTGTCAAGACAGCCATGTATTTCGGAACTGCTATTACTTCGGCGAATATCATTCTCTCTGACCGGAATGATCTTTATCTTTCTTCCGGAGCAGGTACAGAATACACTGGATTTTATAATAGTGTCATCCAGGCTTCTTTGTTAAACTGGCAAACGGCTTCAGGGCAGGACGCCAATTCTGTTTCATCCAATCCAATATACACAGATGTTGCCTTAGGTAATTATGAGCCTACCAACGCATCTATTAACGATCTTGGTTCACCTGTGGGTATAATCATTGATATTAATGGTAATGCAAGAAGTGCCACTACACCAGATCTCGGGGCTTATGAGTTTACACCGGCTATTTGTATCGCCCCTCCGATTGCAGGAACTGCGACAGTAGGACAAACACCTATATGTGTCAACTTCCCGGTTTCACTCAGCGTAACAGGTAATTCCATCGGATTGGGACAAACTTATCAATGGCAGACAGCTACAACCATCGGGGGACCTTATAGTAATATCGGTAACGTATTGACCAACCCTGATACAACGATCATTGCCTCTTCGTCCTTCTATTACAGGGTGGCGGTTACCTGTAGCGGCAATACACAATTTTCGACACCTGTTCTGCTCACGGTAAATCCTGCGTTGGCAGCAGGCACCTATTCTATTGATCAGACAGCACCAGCCAGCGCATCCAACTTTATCAGCTTCAATGATGCGAAAGCAGCAATGGCATGCGGTATCGACGGACCAGTTGTATTTAATGTAGTAGCAAATACAGGACCTTATATAGAACAACTGGTGCTGGATTCCATTCCGGGAACATCAGCCGTAAATACGGTTACATTTAATGGTAACGGCAATGCGATCGAATTCTTATCAACTAATTCGAACCAGCGGGCCGTTATTAAACTGAATGGCGCTGATTATATAGGTTTCTACAACCTGGTGATCAATGCCGGGGGTACTACCACCACTGAGTATGGATATGGCGTACAGATGATCAATAACGCCGATAACAATACGATCAACAACTGTACGATCAATATCAATACTACCTCCACCTCCACTGCTAACTATGCAGGTGTTGTCATTAACAGCAGCGCTACAGGTATTACTACCACAGGCGATAGCCGGTGCGATAATAATACGGTCAGCTTTACTACTATCACCGGTGGTTACATAGGAGTTGCAGTGGTCGCTAACGGGTCCACTAACCAGGTGTTGAATAACAGGATACTGTTTAATACCATCACTGATTTCTATGCTTATGGTATTTATGTTAATGGTACCAATAATATCCTGGTAGAAGGCAATAATGTCAGCCGGCCTGTACGTGATAACAGTGGTACAATAGTGTATGGCATATACTTCACCGGAATAAGTCAGAATGCTAAGATTTCCAAGAACAGGATACACAATCCTTATGGCGGCATGCCGGGAACAGCGAATGACGTGTATGGTATATACCTGACGACCGTTGATGCTCCTGCAGGCGCAGAGAATATCATCAGCAATAATGCCCTCTATAACCTGAATGGTGATGGAACGATCTACGGTATTTATAATGCCGGATCGGACAATGCATGGTATTATCATAATACGGTTTCCATTGACAATACTACCAGCGTTTCCACAGAAGCTTCAAGGGGCTTTTATCAAACGACACAGGCAAGCGGAATAAACTTCCGGAATAATATCGTTACAATTTCACGCGGTGGTACAGGAGCAAAGCACGCTATCTATATCGGCACCACTACCACTACGTATATTTCTAATTACAACGATCTCTATATTGATGCAGGAACAGCCAATGGTTTTGTTGGATTCACTACCGCTAACCAGGCCACATTGACAGACTGGCAAACAGCCAGCACGCAGGATGCCAATTCACTTTCAGTGGATCCTTTGTATACCAGCCTTGCTGCCGGAAACCTTAAACCTGGTTTTGCTGTGCTTGATGATAAAGGGACACCGGTTGGGATATCTACTGATATTGTTTCTGCCCCAAGAAGCGGCACTACACCTGACATCGGCGCCTGGGAGTTTGCTGTGCTGCCATGTACTGCACCTCCTGTTCCGGGAACAACTTCAGCATTCCCCAATAGTAATATTTGCATTGGCACACCTGTGCAATTATCATTGACTGGTAATTCTTCAGGAATAGGCCAGACCTATCAATGGCAGTATTCAACATCGGCTACCGGGCCATGGACGGATCTCGGTGGCCCGATGCTTATTGCAGATACTATTATCAATGCCAGTGGCGTATTTTATTATCGTGTGGCCGTTACCTGCAGTGGCAATACAGCCTATTCGACAACTGCTTTGGTAAGTATGAACCCTCCATTCCCCGCGGGTACCTATACGATCAATAATACGTTGCCCACAGATTATCCATCCGGCACCAATTTCAATTCATTTGTAGAAGCAGTAGCTGTGATGAATTGTGGTATCAGCGGGCCTGTGGTCTTCAATGTAACGCCAGGTACTTATACTGAACAGGTGAGGATGCGTACTATCACAGGCACATCGCCTGTGAACACTGTTACGTTCCAGGCGCAAAATGGTAACCCGGCTTCTGTAACACTTACCTATGCCATTACTGATGCAGCCCTCAATTATGTATTGCAGTTAGATAGCGCCAGCTATATCATTTACAAGAATATGACGGTAACGGCTACCGGCGTTACCAATGCCAGGGCAATTGAACTTGCCAGAACAGCCTCCAACGATACGTTGATGAACTTAGTGATCAATGTGCCGGTATCTACCAGCACGTCGAATGTGATTGCCGGTATTGTGGGAACATCGCTGACGGGACATAACAATACCATAAAGGGAAATACGATCACGAATGGATCCAGCGGTATTTACATAGGAGGAATGTCGGTAGCATTAGCGCCGGACAACCTGGTCATTGACAGCAATACCATCAACAGCAGTTACTACTATGGTATTTACGTCAGCAATACAAAGAACCTGATTACCAGGAAGAATACCGTGGACATGGCATCACCCCGAAATGCCACCAACTATGGCATCTATGCTACCAATGCCGATTCTGCTTACCAGTTTGTAAGCAATGTTGTCAATATCAACAACCTGACGAGTACAACATCGTACGGTATGTATTTTACTTCCTGTGATGCAGCCGTTGCTCTGCCGGGACGTATTGCCAATAATAAGATAACAGCGTTGAATGGCAACACCGGAACACTGTATGGTATGTACCAGACGGCTACGGCCAATAACAATACAGTGAATAATGTGATCGTACTGAATACCACCGGCGCAAGCTCTTATGGTATTTATAGTACGGGGGGTGGTTTCAATAAATATTACAATAATTCAGTGAATAGTGTAGCTTCTTCGGCTACCAACAACTACGCAGCTTATTTTTCCAATACCAGCGGCAGCGGTGTGGATGTACGGAATAATATTTTCTCCCATCGCGGTGGCGGCCGTGCATTGTATGTAGGAAGCACCAGCTATGTGTACAGTGATTACAACCTGCTTTATACCACCGGGGCTAACCTTGTTCAGTCAGGTACGCCTGCAGGTACGTTTGCCACATTGGAAGCATGGAGGACCGCTTCATCACTTGACATGAACTCAATTGTTTACTCACCATCATTTACCAGCACGGCTAACCTGGTGCCGAATGTGAATGACCCGGATGTATGGGCTATTCATGGCCGTGGGGAACAATTGCCCGGAAACGATTATGATTTCAATAATAATACAAGGCCGACAACTGTTGTAGCAGGGGTGCCTGACCTCGGTGCGTACGAGTTTACACCGGCTATAGCACCACCCGTATTGCCGGCAATACCGGCAGCACCGGCCGCAGGTGCTACACAGGTATTTATGTTTGGAACCGATACAGTTTCAAAGATCACCTGGAAACCCGCATCCGTTGTTCCGTCTGCAGTCAGTGTGAGAAGGTATTCCGGAGTGATACCTCCGGGTATGGCACCAACAGCCAAACACATGTATTTCTATACAGATGTAGATGTAACGGCATCATCAGCGCCAAACTACGACCTGAAGCAATACTACATTGACCCATGGCAGGGTTTGATACCGAGAGAAGCAGTTACAAGACTTGGTCGCACCAATGCATCTGCAGCATGGATCATGGATGCAGCGAGCAGTGCGGATACGGTCAAAAATGTATTGAGCCGGGATACCCTGAACTTCCTGGATAAGTTCACCGGTATGACCGATAGTACCATACAAGCGCCGCCACCGCCGCCGAATGTGATCTCCATTGACAGTTCCAATGCCGGTAAACGTTTCTGGGTAGCCTATGGCCATCACCAGGGTTTCAGCAGCAACGGACAGGACATGGTGCTGTACCTGAGCGCAACACAAGCGGCAAATGTACAGGTGAGGGTGAATGGAACCGGATGGTCACGCAATTATTCCATTGCTGCCAACAGCGCTATTGTCAGTGATATCATACCGAAAGGCGGTATTGCCGATGCAAGACTGCTGGATGAGGGCCTTTCCGACAGGGCGATCAGTATTGAAAGTGATGTGCCTATTGTTGCCTATGCCCATATTTACCAGGGCGCCAACTCGGGTGCAGGTATGTTATTGCCGGTAGGGGTATATGGGTATGAATATATTTCGCTCAACTCAGCACAGTATTACGCATCTGATTGCTATTCCTGGTTCTATGTGATCGCTGACCGCGACAGCACTCTGGTTGAAATAACACCGGTGGTGGCTACCAAAGGCGGAAGACCTGCCAATGTACCATTCACTGTTTACCTGAACAAAGGACAGGTGTACCAGGTGATGGGAACTACCAGCGGTTCTACAGGAACTGATATGACGGGAAGCAAGATCCGTTCGGTACCGAATGCCAGTGGTAAATGTTACCCGATCGCTGTATTCTCCGGCAGCAGCCGTACAGCTTTGTGTAATACGACCAATGGCGACAACTTTATTCAGCAGGTTTTCCCTTCACAGGCATGGGGCAGAAAATTCCTGACATTCGCTACAGCGAGCTCTACTTCAAATACTGCATATAATTCAAATAAATGGAGAGTGCTGGTCAAAGATCCTGCTACCGTTGTATTGAGAAACGGAACTCCGCTTACAGGCCTGGTGACACCTGGTAATTATTATGAGTTTGGTATAACAGGAGGCACTGGCGCCAGCACGGCAAGCTATATCGAAGCTGACAAGCCCGTACTGGTAGCCCAGTATATGCTTTCTACCAGCGGTACGGGTTGCTCTGGCCTTGCAGCGCCGGGTGGTAACGGCGATCCGGAAATGATCTATATCAGCCCGCTGGAACAGGGTATCAAACAAGCCATTTTCTATAATACTGATGAAAGCGCTATTACTTCCAATTATGTCAACCTCGTACTGCCGACAACCGGCTTAACGAGTTTGACGATTGATGGCGCTAATACCTTTACCGATGTATTTGCGCATCCGAACCTTGCCGGTTATACCTGTATCCGTCACAATCTCGGCGCTACAGCCGGGCAACATATTGTCCAGAGTGATTCGGCATTTACTGCTATTACGTATGGATTAGGCAGCGTGGAAAGCTATGGCTATAATGCGGGCACACTGGTGAAGAACCTGAATGCAAGAGGTACGATCAGCAATGTATTCGCTGCTTCAGGTACAACGGCCCCTTACACCTGTAAAGGCACTCCATTCAAGATGACGATGCGTGTGAGTGTGAAACCCACGCAGATCACCTGGAACCTGAACCAGGTACCGGGCTTGTCACCCAATGCCAATGTGATACAGAATAACCCGACGCCGGCTGATTCCGTATTGGTGAATGGCCAGTGGTTCTATATCTATTCATTGCCGCTGGATTATACGATCAATAATGTAGGCCAGGTTTCCGTACCGATCACATTCGTACATCCAAGTATTGAAGGATGTAACAGTAGCTTAGACTTTACCCTGCTGATCGATGTGATACCGGCACCTGTCACAGACTTTACGTATACGTTCAATGGCTGTATCACCGATGTGGCACAGTTCAATGGTACAATGGTGACCAGTAACGGTGTTCCTGTCAGTTCGTGGAACTGGAACTTTGGCGATGCGACCACTTCCACTTTGCAAAACCCCACCAAACAATGGGCGGCTGCAGGCACCTATAACGTGATGCTCCGTGGTATTGCTAATGATGGTTGTATAGATGATTCAACAAAGACGATCAATGTCGGCACACCGCCGGTAGTGACGATAACGCCTGATTCACTGGCAAGCTGTAATAACAGCATAGTAACATTCACGGTACAGAATCCTGTAACTGGTGTTATATATAACTGGTACGATGCCGTCACCGGTGGTAATATCGTTCATGCCGGCAACTCTTACACCTTCACGGTGAATGGCCCTGTTTCTTACTATGTAGAGGCCGTAGCGCCGGGTGGTTGCTTAAGTACCAGCCGCAAGAGAGTGAAGGTGATCATACTGCCGAACCTCGTAGCGCCTGTAGTGACAGTGGATTCAGCCGGCACCAATATGCTGCGTTTCCGCTGGAGCGCAGTGCCGAATGCCACTGGCTATGAAGTGTCCGCTGATAACGGGGCTACATGGACAACTCCATCGTCTGGTTTGACAGGATTGACCCATACGGTCACAGGCCTGCAGGTCAATCAGACCGTAACATTGATCGTAAGGGCACTGGGTGGTTGTTTACCTGCCATCTCGCAACCGGTAACGGGACAAACCGTGACCGACCAGGTATATATTCCGAATACATTTACGCCTAACGGTGATGGACTGAATGATGTGCTGCGTGTGTATAGCAATGTGATCCGTGATATGCACTTTGCGATCTTTAACCAATGGGGTGAAAAGATATTTGAATCGAGAACCCAGAGTGTGACATGGGATGGAACGCATAAAGGCAAACCGCAGCCATCGGGTGTGTACATGTATGTATGTGATATGACACTGGCCGATGGACAAAGGATTCAACGGAAAGGTTCGATAAACCTGGTGAGATAATAAAATGAGAAGAGTACCGCAGCTTATGAAACAGATAAAAACACTGATCATTATATTCAGCTTATTGACCGGCTGGCTGGAAGGGTTTTCGCAAAACCTTTCCAACCGGGGCCGGGATTTCTGGGTGGGTTATGGGCATCACCAGTTCATGGAACCGGGAGGTAATAATAGCCAGGAAATGGTGCTCTACCTGAGTGCCGAGCAACCTGCAAACGTAACCGTCACCATTGAAGGAACAGCATGGGTAAGGAATTACAGTATCCCGGCTAACACAGTGATCGCATCAGAGTATATTCCCAAAGCAGGGGCTATTGATGCCAGGCTGATATCGGTGCCTTGCAGTTTTGTACCACCCGGTACTCCTTGTGGTGGCGAAGGAACATTTACCAATAAAGGCATTCACATTGTCAGTGATGTACCCATTGTGGCGTATGCACACATTTTCGGCAGTGCTTCTTCAGGTGCCACCATGTTGATGCCGGTAGATACCTGGGGCTATGCTTATACTTCCATTAATAGCATTCAGAATTATGCGGCCAACTGTTTTTCCTGGGTATACGCTATTGCACAGCATGACAATACAGTGATCGAAGTAACACCTTCTGTAGTTACAAGAGCAGGCAGACCCGCAAATACTTCTTTCACTGTTACACTTAACCGGGGAGAGATATACCAGACCATGGCCGGGCCTGAGGCAGGAAGCAACAAGCCGGAAATGACGGGTACCCGTATCAGGTCAATTGCCAATGCAGCAGGCGAGTGTTATCCTATTGCTGTTTTCTCCGGCAGTAGCCGTACTACAAATCCGGCATCTTGCGGAAGTGGCGGTGGTGATAATGATAACCAGCAGTGTTTCCCTTCCATTGCGTGGGGTAAAAGATACCTGACGGCGCCTACTTCAAATTCCAACACGGCTTCGTCGCCAATGACAAACTCCTACAAGATCGCTGTAAAAGATCCGACAACAGTGGTGAGAAGAAATGGTGTGCAGCTGCCACTTGGATCATTGATAAATAACAGTTATTATCGTTTTGAGTCCAGTACAGCCGATTATATTGAGGCGGATAAGCCGGTAATGGTGGCCCAGTTCATGACAGGAGGGTCGGCCTGCCAGGGCGGAGGGGGTGTTGGTGACCCGGAAATGATGTACATAAGCCCCATTGAACAGGGTATTAAGCGTATCGGGTTCTATCGTAATAACCGGGAGGCCATAACGGTCAATTATCTTACCCTTATTATTCCAACCAATGGTGTCCCGTCACTTCGTATAGATGGCAGCCCTGCTTTTGATCACTCATATCCGCATCCTCAGTTACCCGGATATACCGTTGTTGTCAAACGATGGAGTTCTGCACAGGCACAAGCTATAGCATATAGCGATTCTTCATTTACAGCTATTACATACGGGTTAGGCAGTGTGGAAAGCTATGGATATAATGCAGGCACACATATCAATAACTTAAGTGCGATAAGTTCTATCCAGAATATGCTGGATGCAACTACCCCGGAGCACCCGTTTACCTGTACCAATACACCGGTCCGCTTATCTGTTCTGATCGCTTACCAGCCATCAAGAATAGATTGGCTGCTTAGTCAGATGGGGGCTGTCCTTACACCTAACACGGATGTAATTGATAATGCACCTGTATCGGCAGGCGTGGTGGTCGTCAATGGAATTGTATATTACAAGTATACTCTTCCCGGAACTTACATGTTTAATGTTGCGGATACTTTTGATCTTCCCATAAATGGATATCACTCTACCATTGAAAATTGTTACAACCGGGAACGATTGGCAACACAGGTGATCGTAAGACAAAAACCATTGGCTGATTTTACTTTCACGCATACCGGCTGTACATTGGATACAGTGTATTTCAGCGGTACAGGTACCACAAGCAATAGTTTTACCATCCGTGATTTCAACTGGACATTCCCGGGGCCAGCAACGGCTATGGGCCAATATGTCAATAAAGTTTTACCTCCGGGAACACATACGATTAACCTGTCTGTTGTTTCCAACGAAGGGTGTGCCAGCGATACGGTCAAACAAATAACTATTTATGACAAACCACCTTCAGAATTCCAGGTGGTGCCGCTGTCGGTCTGTGAAGGATCAGCCTTTACAATCACCGACACGTCATCCGCTACCATTGCCGTCAACAACTGGTACTGGGATTTTGGCAACAGCGTTACACAAAACATCACGACCGGGCCGTCGGTTACTTATACCTATCCTGCTCCCGGCACTTATACCATCAGGCATGCATCCCGCTCCAGCGCTACCTGTGTCAGTGATACAGCACTGAGAACAGTGACCGTGTATGCCAAACCCTTTGTATCGTTTACCAATAATGCTTCCGGTTGCTTAGATGTGAACGGTCTTGTACAGTTCACAGGTATTGCCACTTCATCCGACGGGCAGGCTTTTGCCAGCTATGCCTGGAATTTCAATGACCCCAATGCGAATGCAGGTAACCCGAATACATCTGCGGCACAGAACCCGACGCATATTTTCCAGCAGGGAACATATAATATCAACTTCAGCGCCACGACAGCCAATGGCTGTACAAAGGATACAACGATCACTGTCACCTTTAACCTGAAACCACTGATCGCATTCCCGACATTGAACCCGGTATGTGAGAATGTGGCCGGAACGGTTTCCGTAGCATCAGCCACTGTTACCAATGGCGTTCCGGGTACAGGCGTTTACAAAGGGCCGTCAACAAACGCTGCAGGTAATTTCACTCCTGCCACCGCAGGGCCGGGTACGCATACGATCTGGTATGTATTCACCACTTCAGCCGGTTGTGCTGATTCGTTGTCACAAACTATTTTGGTACATGCCAAACCACGACCCAATTTCACTTTCCCTAATAATGGTTGTCTGCCGGTAAATGGCCAGGTGCAGTTCACCAACACAAGTACTATTGCGGATGCGCAAACAATGACATGGCTCTGGAACTTCAATGACCCCAATGCCAATGCCAGTAACCCGAATACATCCACAGCGCTGAACCCCACGCATAATTTCTTAGAAGGAACCTATACGATCAACCTGCAGGCCACTTCTTCGAATGGCTGCGTGAAGGATACGGGTATCACGGCTACATTCAGCCTGACGCCTTTACTGAACTACCCGGCGCTGAATGCGGTGTGTGAGAATGCTGCGGCATTATCCATTGCATCAGCAACCGTTACCAATGGCGCTACGGGTACAGGCGTATATAGCGGACCGGGCACCAATGCGGCAGGACAGTTCAACCCGGCTGCGGCAGGCCCCGGCAATCATACCATTACTTATACCTTTACGACCACCGGTGGTTGTGTGCAACCCATTACGCAGACGATACAGGTACACGCCAAACCAAGACCCAACTTCACATTACCTCCTGGCGGATGTTTACCGGCGAACGGCCAGGTGCAGTTCATCAATACGAGCACTATTGCCGATGCTCAAACGATGACATGGTTATGGAACTTCGGCGATCCGAATGCGAATGCGGGTAACCCGAATACTTCTACGGCGCTGAGCCCGACGCATAACTATGGTGAAGGCACTTATAACATCAACCTGCAGGCTACTTCTTCCAATGGTTGTGTAAAAGACACTACGATCACAGGAAGTTTTGCCGTCACACCGGTATTGAATTATCCCGCTTTGAATGCAGTGTGTGAGAACGTAGCCACGCTGTCTGTAGCCACCGCTACGGTAACAAATGGGGTTACCGGTACAGGTGTATATAGCGGACCGGGCACGAATGCTGCGGGCCAATTCAACCCTGCTGTAGCGGGTCCCGGCAATCATACTATTACTTACACCTATACCACCAATGGCGGATGTGTGCAACCGATCACACAAACCATACAGGTACATGCGAGGCCAAGACCGAATTTCAGTTTCCCGACGGGAGCTTGTTTGCCTGCCACCGGGCTGGCATCATTCATCAATGCTACCACTATTGCCGATGCGCAAACGATGACATGGCTCTGGAACTTTAACGATCCGAATGCCAATGCAGGCAATCCCAATACATCCACTTTGCAAAACCCGACGCATAATTTTGGCGAAGGCACATTCCCCGTTAACCTGAGTGTGACCTCTTCCAACGGATGTGTGAAGGATACGACCATCAATGCCACTTTTGCCGTGACACCGGCATTGAATTACCCTGCATTGAATGCAGTGTGTGAAAGCGCCAATACTTTATCTGTAGCGACAGCCAATGTAACCAATGGTATAGCCGGAACGGGAGTCTATAGCGGACCGGGTACCAATGCTGCGGGCCAGTTCAATCCGGCTGCTGCTGGTTATGGTAATCATACCATCACTTACACATTTACATCCAATGGTGGTTGTTCTCAAACCACTACAAGTAACATACTGGTGCATGCAAGACCGAGAGCCAATTTCACTTTCCCGACAGGCGCTTGTTTGCCTGCAACCGGTCTGGCGCAATTCACGAATGCTACCACTATTCCGGATGCACAAACAATGACATGGCTCTGGAACTTCAACGATCCGAATGCCAATGCAGGGAATCCGAATACATCTACGGCTCAAAACCCAACACATAATTTCGGCGAAGGCACATTCCCCGTTAACCTGAGTGTGACATCTTCTAATGGTTGTGTGAAGGATACGACGATCAATGCAACCTTTGCAGTGACACCTGTTGTGGTATTTCCGCCGTTGACCAATGTATGCCAGAACCCCGGCGCGGCGCCTACTTCAGTAGCGTTAGCATCTGTTACAAATGGAATAAACGGTACAGGTGTGTACAGCGGGCCCGGTACCAATGCGGCAGGTCTGTTTGATCCGAACATAGCAGGACCCGGCGTTCATACGATCACCTATACATTTACTACCAATGGCGGTTGTACGCAATCGGCTACCGGTTCCATAGAAGTTTATCCAAGACCACAGGCATCATTTACGGCCACACCGGATATCTGTTTGAATCAAACAGCTACCATAAGCAGTACATCCACTATTCCGACTGGTACGATCGCAGCATGGAACTGGAACCTTGGCAATGGCAATAATCCTTCTTATACCAATGGCAATCCCTTCACTGTTTCTTATCCGTCTGCCATACCTTATACAGTGCAACTGGTGGCGGTGAGCGACAGGGGGTGCTTTAGTAATCCTGCCAGCCAAACTATTAGTGTGCATCCGCTGCCGGTGGCTGATTTTGCAGTGCCCACCAAAATATGTATGCCCGGCGGTGCAGCATTGTTCAACAATCAATCTACAGTGCCGGATAACTCGGCTCTTACTTATGCATGGAATTTTGGTGATGGAGGAACATCAACAGTGTCCAATCCTTCTCATGTATATGGGGCTATTGGTTCCTATAACGTAACGCTGACAGCCACTTCCGCATTCGGTTGTACAAATACCAGCGTACCAAAGGTGGTCAGTGATTTTTATGATAAGCCCAACGCATCGTTCACCGTGACGCCTTCGGAAATTTGCCAGGGCACTAATATTGTGATCACTGAGAACAGCTTTGCACCCAACAGTACCATACAATCATGGATCTGGAATTTTGGGGATGGTTCTCCTTTGTCCAACGCACAGAACCCGGTGAAACAATTCAACACACCCGGAAATTATACGATCACTCTTACGGTAAAGAATGCAGCGAGATGCTCATCTGATCCCTATCCGCAACCGGTGACCGTTCACCTGCAGCCGGTAATTGATGCTGGTCGTTCATTCGTGGTGCCACAGGGAACACAAATACAATTTGAAGCAACAGCCAATTCGCCGTCACTTGTATTTAACTGGTCGCCGCCATTGGGTCTGAATGACGCAACGGCATTAAAACCGGTATTGACGGCTACGGCTGATGAAACCTATACATTAACAGCCATCGGGGACTTTGGCTGTACCGCCACCGATTTCATGACGGTCAAAATATTGAAACCGGTAACAGTGCCGAATGTGTTTTCACCGAACAATGATGGCATACATGATACCTGGCTGATCCCTAACCTTACTGATTACCCGGGTTGCACTGTAGAAGTATTCAACAGGTACGGGCAGCCGGTATTCTATTCGTCAGGTTATGGTACGCCATGGAACGGAACATATAATGGGAAAGGTGTTCCGGTGGGAACTTATTATTACGTAATAAAACTGCAGAATGGATTTAAACCAATGACGGGATCTGTGACTGTTCTGAAGTAAGGATCATTATAAAATGAAAGAAACTTTTTTGCATACAAAAACTACTATGATGAGAAATTTTTTCAACGCTTTCTGCTTATTGCTGGCGATGTGTGTCACAGGTGTTGTGAAAGCACAGGTGGATCCGCATTTTTCGCAGTACTATGTCTATCCTGCGTGGTTGAACCCTGCATTAACGGGCGCCTTCGACGGTGAGTACAGGGTATCGGGTATCTATCGTAACCAGTGGGGAAATATCAGCAGCCCTTTCTCTACGCCGGGGGTTTCGCTGGACTTCACTACGGATAAGAACATCAACTTCGGCGGAAGTGTACTTCGGCAAACGGCAGGCAACGGCGGTTATAGTTACCTGACAGCATATGGTAACGTTGCTTATACAGGCGCCAGATTTGGTCCCAATCAAACAAAGCGCCTGGTATTCGGGATACAGGCTGGGATGATACAAAGACGGTTTGACCGCAGCAAAATGACATTTGGCGACCAATGGAACCCGATCACCGGCTACAATCCCAATTCTTCCTCGATGGATAATTTGTCACGGTCATCGGCTTCAGCATTTGATGCGGGTGCTGGTGTGATGTATTTTGATGCAGAACCGGGAAAGAAGTCTAATTTGTTTGCAGGTTTTTCTGTTTCACATCTCACAAAACCGGAAGATAAATTCAGCGGTACCGGCGATGCAAAGATCCCGATGCGGTTTACAGGTCATGCCGGGATGCGTTTCACGTTGTCAGAAGTATTCAGTCTTACTCCCAATATTTTGTATTTAAAGCAGGGAAGTGCGCAGGAAAAAATGGTAGGCGCTTATGCTACATATAAGGCAGCGCCGGGTGTGGATGTGATGCTGGGCGCCAATTATCGTTTTGAAGATGCAGTGTCACCGTTCTTAGGGTTTACGTACAAGAATATGGTGATCGGCGCCAGTTATGATGT